>JAGPCN010000279.1 GCA_018058035.1 Fuscovulum sp. | reverse complement strand
GGCCAGCGCCTGCGGCACCGCCTGGGCCAGTGCGCGGTCGGGCCTTGTGCCGCCCTGCACCGCCAAGGCCACGTTGTCAAAGACCGACAGGCCCGGGAAGACGCCGGTGATCTGGAACGTATAGGCCAGCCCGCGGCGGACGCGGGCATGGGCGGGAAGGCGGGTGATGTCTTCGCCCGCCAGGGCGATGGTGCCCGACTGTACCGGGATGCGCCCCGACAAGAGCGAGACGAGGGTGGTCTTGCCCGCCCCGTTTGGCCCGATCAGGGCGTGGATCTCGCCGGCCTCAAGGTCGAAATCAACCCCGTCGACGGCGCGCAGGCCGCCGAAATGGCGCGTCAGGCCACGGGCCTGCAGAAGGCTCATGGCAGGTCCCTCCACAGCCTTGCGCGGACCCAGCCCAGGATGCCCCGGGGTGCGAACAGCACCAGCACGACCAGCGCCGCCCCCACCAGGAACAGCCAGGCATCGGTGACGGTCGAGGCCAGGTCGGTCAGGTAGAACATGATCCCGGCACCCAGGATGCCGCCCAGCACGGTGCCCGCCCCGCCCATCAGGACGTAAAGCATCGGCAGGATGGAATACTGGATGCCGGCGAAACTGCCGCCGGCATAGCCGAACAGCAGCGCATAGGCCGCCCCGCCGGCCCCCGCGTAAAGACCCGAGATCACCAGCACCCGCAGCTTGGCCGCGAAGGGGTCGATCCCCAGCATCCGCGCGCGGTCCACATTCTCGCGCAGCGCCACCATCACCCGGCCGAAGCGCGAGCCGACCAGCGCCAGCGCAGCGATCAGGCCAAGCGCAAAGAGGCCCCAGGCGGTGACAAAGCGCGGCAGGTCCTGGCTGAGGTCGGCGCCCAGAAGGACGCGCGAGGCATCGGGGATGACAAAGCCCTCGTCGCCACCGGTCCAGCCGTTGAAGTAAAGGATGGTCAGCGCGAAGGCCTGGGCGAACATCAGCGTCACGATCATGAAGCTGACACCGGCCGTGCGCAGCGCCAGCAGTCCGGCCAGCCCGGCCATCGCGCCCCCCGCCAGCGTGCCCGCAACCAGCCCGGGCGCCGCCCCCCAGCCCCAGTGCCAGGCCGGCAGGCCGGCGGCATACATGCCGGCGGCAAAGAACATCGCATGGCCCAGCGACAGCAGGCCGGTATAGCCGAAGGCCAGGTTGTAGCCGGTGGCAAAGATCGCCAGCACCATGATCCGCGCCAGATTGGTGGCGTGATAGGCGGGCAGCAGGAATCCCGCCAGCAGCAGCGCCGCCAGCACGGCCAGGTGCAGCGCCCAGGAACGGCTCATGTCCGGGCCCCGAACAGGCCCTGCGGGCGAAAGACCAGCACCATGGCCACCAGCAGCGTCGCCAGGATCTTGGCCAGCGTCGGCGAAAAGAACATGCTGATCACCCCATCCGACAGGCCGATCACCAAGGCCGCGATCACCGTTCCGCGCAAGCTGCCCAGGCCGCCGATGATCACAACGATGAACGACAGCAGCAGCGGATCGCCCCCCATCAGGTAATGCGCCTGAGAGATCGGCACCACCAGTACCGCGGCCACCGCCGCCAGCGCCGCGCCAAGCGCGAAGGTGCCCATGTAGACCCGGTCGACGTCGATCCCGAAGGCGCGGGCGACCTCGCGGTCGACTTGCGTTGCGCGCATCACCAGGCCCGCCTTGGTATGCGTCATCAGCCGCCAGACCGCCAGCAGCACGGCGATGGCGGCGGCCACCACGAACAGCTTGTAGCCGGAATAGCCGAACCAGGGCAGCTGGATGCGCCATTCGAAGGGCGCCGGAACGGGGCGGGCATCGGGGCCGTAGACCGTCAGCGCCGCCTGCTGGATCATGTAGAGCAGGCCGATGGTGGCGACGATGGTCGCCTCGGGGTCGTAGTTCAGGCGCTTGAGGATCAGCCCGTCGGCCGCGGCGGCCAGCGCGCCGACCAGCACGGGCGCGACGGCCAGCGCCGCCAGGAACCCAACCCAGGCCGGGCCGGGCACCAGGCTGGCGACGAACCAGGCGATCACCGCGCCCAGCATGAAGAACTCGCCATGCGCGACGTTGACCACGCGCATGACGCCAAAGACAAGGCTCAGGCCCACCGCCGCCAGAGACAGGACGGCGGCGGTGACCAGGCCCTCCATCAGGGCCAAGAGCAGGAAGGGACCGAAGGACATGCGCGCGGGCGGCAAGGTAGGATGGGCAATATTGCCCATCCTACGGATCCGGTCAGAACGACATCGCGGTGTAGTCGGTCTCGTTCTCGTACAGCCCCTCGTCGATCGTGGTCTGATGCACCCGAACCAGCTTGCCGCCCTCGATCCGGCTGATGTTCTGGCTGCCGAACACCTGGTGGGTCTTGCCGTTGAAGCGCTTGGCGCCCTGCGGCCGTTCCGGCCCCGCCGCCATGTCGCCCACCGCTTCCATCGCCTCGACCAGCTTCTGGCGGTCGGCCGGGCCGGCGTAGCCCGAGGCCTCGGCGGCCTGCTTGATGAAGTGCAGCGTCTCCCAGACCGAGAACATGTGGGCATAGGTCGAGATGTCGGCCGGGTCGCTGACGCTGGCGCCGTTGTCGTCCACCCCCACCGCGGCGCGATAGGCGGTCTCCGCCTCGCCGGCATCGGCCGGTTTCACCCGGCAATGGCCTTCCCAGAAATGCGACCCTTCCAGGAATTCCAGCCCCGGCGTGGCGGTGTCCACCGCCTCGAGGCTGTCGATGAAGCCGAACAGCTGCGGCTTCGCGCCGGTGCCGTAGAATTCGCCCAGTTCCTTGACAAAGGTCAGCACGGCCGGGCCGACCATCACATGGTACAGCACCTCGGTTTCCGCCGGGATCTGCGGGAAGTAGCGGGTAAAGCTGGTCTCGGTCGGCGGCACGGCGATCTGGGCGATCACCTCGCCGCCCTGCGCGGCCATCGCGGCGGTAAAGAAATCGCGGTGGTCATGGCCAAAGGCATAGTCCGGGAAGACCATCGTCACCTTCTTGCCGAGGGTCTGGCTGACCCAGGGCGCCATGGTGGAAATCTGCGCCCGCACGTCGGTGATGCCGGGCTGCAAGGTCCAGCGGTTCAGCGCGCCGCTTGCGACGTGATAGCCCTCGGAGCAGACCAGGTAGGGGATCTTCAGTTCGCCCGCGCGGGGCGCGCTGCCCATCACCACATGGGAAAACAGCGTGCCCATGATCAGGTCCACGCCACCCGGCCCGGCCAGCTTTTCCACCACCTCGGCGCCGCGCTTGGGGTCGGTGGCGTCATCCTCGAACACCAATTCCACCGGGCGCCCGCCGATGCCGCCCGCAGCGTTGATCGCGGTCGCGGCCGCGGTGGCGGTGCGTTCGTACCAGCGCCCGTAGGCCGCCCCGATCCCGGTGCGGTGCAGCTGGAAGCCCACCTTCAAGGGCGCGGCCTGCGCCCAGACATGACCGGGCAGCGCGGCCGTGGCCAGGCCCGCCCCCATCCCCTGCAACAGGCGGCGCCGGGACGGCGTGAACAGCGAAGTCGTCGTCATCGTGGTTCTCCCAGGTTGGTGCGGGCCCCTCTGGCCGGGGGCCTCGCGGTCAAGATTGTCGGCCTGCGAACGATCTGTCCACTGGAAACCTCATCCCACCCTGGCCGTCGACAGCAGCCAGAGGCCCAGCACCGTATACCCCACCATCAGCGCGGTCAGCGGCAGGTGCGCCAGCGCCCGCACCGGACCGGCCAGCCGCAACGACAGGATCACCGCCAGAAGATGCGCGCCCAGGATCGCGGCGAACTGCGCGCCATAGATCAGCGGCATCACCTGCGGGTCGGTCAGGAAGCCGAACGAGACGAAGAAGCTATCCAGCCCCAGCCAGCTGTCGCCCCGGAACAGCGGGTCGTTCAGCGCCGCGATGGTGTACTGCCCCGCCGTCAGCAGCATCACCAGGTAATGCGCGGCATGGTAGCCGCTGGCGATCGCCAGAAAGGACAGCATCGCCCGGTCGGCCCGGAACACCCCGCCCGACAGCCGCCGCCCCGCCGCCATCCCCAGCCACAGCGCCCCCAGCGTCAGCGCAAAGACCGCCAGCACGCCGCCGGTGTTCTGCCAGACCACCGCCGAGCGGCCCACCGGCTCCAGCGGGTTCTGGCCGATCAGGCCCTGCCACCAGAAGGTCTCGTTCAGCCCCTCGAAGGTCAGCGCGGCCAGCGCCAGCGCCAGGAACGCAAGCGCCGAGCGCGGCAGCGTCTCCATCGCCAAGACCTGCGCACCAGGCCAGCCGGCCATCCGCCGCACCGAGGCCCCCGAAACCTCAGCCCACACCGGCGCGATGCGGGCGACAAAGCCGAACAGCACGGACAGGAACTCGCCCCGCGCCAGCCAGTCTTCGCCCTCGGCCACGGCCAGGGCAAAGATCACCCCCCAGTAGACCAGCGCCGCCCGCGCCAGCACCGCCGGGTCGTCGGGATAAAGCGAGATCATCTGGAACCAGATGAAGCCCAGGTAGAACCCCACCGCCGGCCAGTACCCCAACCGCGTCAGGCCGATCCCTCCGCGCAAACCCAGCAGCAGCCGAACGGCCCGCACCGGCCCGGTCCAGGGATTGATCCGCCGCCACAGGTTGCCGAAAAGGGCCGAGGCCAGCGGCACCACGATCCAGACGCCGGTCCAGAACCCCAGCGTCATCAGGTTGTGCATCGGGTCGCGGCTGCCGAACAGGCCCACCGCCACCAGCCCCAGAAACACCAGGAACGAAAGGTACGAGGTCAGCGCCACCGGCACCCGCTCGGGCCCCTGCCACAGGGTGCGCGCCTTCATCTCGGGCAGGTGCCGCCCCATCGCGCCCAACAGCGCGGTCAAGGTCACGGTCAGCGCGGCGGCGGTGATGTAATGCCCGGTCGGCAAGGTCAGGATGACCGAGGGCGGCAGCGCACAGGCCAGCGCGGCCGAAGGCATCAGCACCAGCGGGCCCGCCGCCAGAAGCCGCCGGCCCGGCTGCCCACCTGTCCGACCTCTGCCCCCTGCCCGCACCCGTGCCCGCCCCCATGCCCGTCAGCCCCGCGGCCCCGCCCCTGGCGGCACTGCACCACTGCCGGTCGCCCGCCTCCCACCCTGACGGAAAAGCGCGGCCGCTTCAATCGGGCCGCACCCGCGATGGCCATGGCCGGCAAGGCCACGCAGCGGATCGCGACCCGGCCAGGAC
>JAGPCN010000044.1 GCA_018058035.1 Fuscovulum sp. | reverse complement strand
CACGACCATCGCCAATGCGGCCGTCCTGCTGGCGGCAACGCCGTTCCTGGCCGCGGTGCTTGGGCGCGTGGTGCTGGGCGAAACGGTCGCCCCCCGCACCTGGGGCGGCATTGCGCTGGCGCTGGTCGGCATCTTCATCATGGTGCGCGACGGGCTGGCGGCCGGGGCGCTGCTGGGCAACATCGCGGCGCTGGTCTCGGCGCTTGGCCTCGCGTCCTTCAGCGTGGCGCTGCGCTGGCGGCGGACCGAAGACAGCCTGCCCGCCTCGATCCTGGGCGCGGCCTTCGCCGTGGTCGCGGGGGTTCTGGCCGCCGCGCAGTTCGGCCAGCCGCTGGCGATTCCGGCAGCAGAGGTGATGTGGTGCGTGCTGATGGGCGTGGTCACCCTGTCGGGCGGCATGATCCTGTACACCTTCGGCAGCCGGGTGGTGCCTTCGGCGGAACTGACCCTTCTGTCGAACACCGAGGTGCTGCTGGCCCCGTTCTGGGTCTGGCTGGTCCTGGACGAGACGGCCAGCACGGCGACCCTGGTCGGGGGCGCCGTGGTGCTGGTCGCGATCCTGTTCAACGCCCTGTCCGGCATGCGCCGGGTGGCGACCGCCTGAGGGCGGTTCAGGCGGCGGTCAGGCGGCGGGCGGCCAGCCAGCTGGCCAGCGCCATCGCCCCGGCGGTGGCCAGACACAGCGGCAGGCCGCCCATCTGGTAGCTGAGGCCCGACAGGACCGTGCCGATCAGCCGGCCGGCGGCATTGGCCATATAGTAGAAGCCCACGTCGCGGGTGATCCGTTCGGCCGACCCATAGGCCAGGATCAGGTAGGAATGGACCGAGGCGTTGACGGCGAAGACGAAGCCGAACACCAAGAGGCCACCGACCAGCGTTGCGGTCAGCCACGGCGCGGGTTCGCCGGCGGCCCAGGCCGCCCCTGCCAGCAGGAAGGGGATCGGCACCAGGAGCCCGGCCCAGCGGATCGCCTTGCGGGTGGTCTCGGCCTGAGGCTGGCCCCTGGCGCCCAGAAGGCGGGGGGCCAGGGCCTGCACCGCGCCATAGGCGATGATCCAGAGCGCCAGGAAGCCGCCGACCACGAAGAACGCCGCGCGCCGCCCTTCGGCGCTGCCATCCGACAGAACGGCCTGGAAATAGACCGGGATGCCGACCACGAACCAGACATCGCGCGCGCCGAACAGGAACAGGCGGGCAAGGCTGAGCCGGTTCACGCGGGCGTCGCGCGACCGCCAGCCGCCCCAGGCCTCGTCCGCCCTCATCCGGCCCGGCAGGCCCGCGGGCAGGAACAGGACGACCGCGGCCAGGATCAGGGCCAGCACCCCCGCCATGCCCCAGACCGCCGACTGGAACCCCGCCAAGGCCAGCAAGGCGGCCCCCAGGAAGAAGCCCAGCCCCTTGACGGCGTTCTTCGATCCGGTAAGCAGCGCGACCCAGCGGAACAGGCCACCGTCCTTGTCCGGCGCCAACAGCTTGACCGCGGATTTCGAAGACATCTTGGCCAGGTCCTTGGCCACCCCCGATACCCCCTGCACCGCCATCACGAAGACGACCGAGGCCGGGAGGCTCCACCCCGGGTCCAGTTGTGCCAGCGCCACCAGTGACCCGACCTGAAGTGCCAGCCCGGCGTAAAGCGTGGCGGCCAGCCCGAACCGGGCCGCCAGCCAGCCGGCGGCCAGGTTGGTGCCGATGCCGGCCAGTTCGTACAGCAGGAACAGCCAGGCCAGTTGCAGCGGGTTGAAGCCAAGCGCGTTGAAGTGCAGGAGCACCAGCATTCGCAGCGCGCCGTCCGACAGCATGAAGGCCCAGTAGGCCGCCGTAACGGCAGCATAGGCGCGCAGGGGATTGGTTTCCGGCATCGGCGGTCCTGGTGGCGGGCGTCGGACCGGGGGCTGTCTGCCCCCGGACCCCCGAGGATATTTTCGGACAGATGAAAGGGTCAGAGGCGGCCCGCCACCATCCGCACGATGTCGGCCAGGCGGCAGGCATAGCCCCATTCGTTGTCATACCATGCGAAGACCTTCACCTGGGTGTCGTTGATCACCATGGTCGAGGGCCCGTCGACGATGGACGATCGCGGGTCGTTGGTAAAGTCGGACGAGACCAGAGGCCGGGTCTCGAACCCGAGGATGCCCTTCAGCGGGCCCGCGGCGGCGGCGGCGAAGAGGGCGTTGACCTCGTCCGCCGTGGTCGGGCGTTCCACCTCGAAGACGCAATCGGTGAGCGAGGCGTTGAGAAGGGGCACGCGCACGGCGTGGCCGTTCAGCCGGCCCTTGAGTTCGGGATAGATCAGCGTGATCGCGGTGGCGCTGCCGGTCGTCGTGGGGATCAGGTTCGTCAGCGCCGAGCGGGCGCGGCGCATATCCTTGGCCGGGCGGTCGACGAGGGTCTGGGTGTTGGTGACATCATGGATCGTGGTGATCGAGCCGTGGCGGATGCCCAGGGCTTCGTGGATCACCTTGACCACCGGGGCCAGGCAGTTGGTGGTGCAGGAGGCCGCGGTGATCAAGTTTTGCGAGCCGTCGTAGAGCTGGTGGTTGACGCCATAGACCAGGTTCAGCGCGCCGCCGTCCTTGACCGGGGCGCTGACCAAGACCGTCTTCACCCCGGCGGCATAGTAGGGCGCCACCCTGGCGGCGGTCTTGAAGACGCCGGTGCAGTCGATCACCAGGTCGACGCCGAGGTCGGCCAGCGGCAGCGCCTCGATGGTCTTTTCATGGCTGAGAAGGATGGGCTGGCCGTTCAGGACCAGCGCGCCCTCGGCCGCCGAAACCGGAGTGCGCCAGCGGCCGTGGACGCTGTCGAATTCCATCAGCAGGGCGTGCTGTGCGGCGTCGCCGACGGGGTCGTTCAAGAGCACGACCGCACCGCCGGCGCCGCTGTCAATCAGGTCGCGCAGGACCAGCTTTCCGATCCGGCCAAGGCCGTTCAGGGCGATGCGGGGCATGGGGGTCAGGCCTTTTCGGTGCTGTCGGTGCCGATGGCATCGACGCGGGATTGCAGGGAAATCCGGCTGAGGCTGTCGAAAGGCAGTTCGACGAAGGCGAGGATCCGGCGGCGCAGCGCGGCATAGGTCTGGGCGAAGACCAGCGCCTTTTCGGCGTCCGTGCCCATGGCCTTGACCGGGTCGGGCAGGCCCCAGTGGCCGGTGATCGGCTGGCCGGGCCAGGGCGGGCAATCCTCGGCCGCGGCCGTGTCGCAGACGGTGAAGACGAAGTCCATCGCCGGGCTTTCGGGTCGCTGAAACTCGGCGATGTGCTTGGACCGCAGGCCGGAGGTGTCGTGGCCATTGCGGCGCAGCACCTCGAGCGCGAAGGGGTTCAGCGCGGTGCCGGGCCTTGTTCCGGCCGAATGGGCCTGGAACCGGCCCTCGCCCAGGTCGCGGAGCAGCGCCTCGGCAAAGATCGAGCGGGCCGAGTTGCCGGCGCAGATGAAGAGCACGGTGAATCCGGTGTCGCGCATGGTGGCCTCCTTTCGGGCAAGGGTCAGGGGGGCAAGCAGGTCGGGCCGGGCACGGCCTATGTCGAGGGCCAGGTAACCGATCAGCCCCTCGGTCGCGTCCAGATCGACCGCGTAATGCAGTGACCTGCCAGTCCGGGTGACGGTGACAAGACCCGCGGCGGACAGGTCCGCCAGGTGGTGCGACAGGGTGTTCTGCTTCAGGCCCAGGGCGGTGGCGATCTCGGTCGGGCGCACGCCCTGCGGGGTAAAGCGCATCAGCAGGCGAAAGACCTCAAGCCGGCCGGGATGGCCGAGGGTGGCAAAGGCATGGGTAGCGCGGTTATGTTCCATAGTTCTGGAATAATGGAAATACAGGCGTGCGTCCAATGAAGGTTTCATGACACCAGGGCCGGGGGCGTCGGCGATGATCATGCGCAGCACAGGCCGATGTCATTGTGCAGCAACGGGTAGGAAGCTTGGGTCGGTCCTTGCCCAGCCACGACCGACTGCAAATTTTTGATTGTTATATTTCAAATAGATGGCGAATTTCTGCGGACATTGCGCGCAGATTGGCCCGCAAATTGCATTAAGTTAAGTGAACGCGCAGCAAGACGCAATCCAGACAGCGGAGTCCAGACATGTCCCCCACAACGCTTGCCGAAGCGCCGTATCTTGACGTCGCCGACCCGGCTTTTTCGATCCGCTCGGCCGAAGTCAAGGCCGCGCGATCGCAAAGCTGGTTCGCGCGCACGCCCTATGGCATCGCGGTGCTGCGCTATGACGAAGTGCAAAAGATGCTGCGCCACCCCAAGCTGCGGCAAGGCAGCCACCTCTGGCCGCAGCACAACGGCGTGACGACGGGTAAGTTCGCGCGCTGGTGGTGCGACATGCTGCTGTGCGTCGAAGGCGACACCCACTCCCGCCTGCGCCGGATGGCGAACCCGGCCTTCAGCCCCAAGCTGATCGCCGACCTGCAGCCAAAGTTCCAGGCGCTGGCGAACCGGCTGATCGATGCCTTCATCGACAAGGGCCAGTGCGACTTCATCGCCGAGTTCACCGAGCCTTACGCGACCGGCGTGATCTGCGACCTTCTGGGCCTGCCATTCGAGAAGTGGCGCGAGCTGGCCGACATTGCCGCCGACATGGGCCTGGCCCTGGGGGTGACCTTCAAGGAGGACCTGCCCAAGATCGAGGCCGCGGTGGGCAAGCTGTTCGACTATGCCGAGGAACTGGCCGCCGACCGCGAGGCGAACCCGTCGGAAGATTTCATCGGCCTTCTGGTCAAGGCCAACCGCGAGAACCCCGATCAGCTGTCGCGGCAGGAAATGCTGGACATGATCGTGCTGGCGATCTTTGGCGGCATCGACACCACCCGCAACCAGATCGGGCTGGCGATGGACATGTTCGTCCAGCACCCCGACCAATGGGCGCTGTTGGGTGAGCGGCCCGAGCTGGCCAAGGCCGCCGTCGAAGAGGTGATGCGCACAAGGCCGACGACGACCTGGGTGACCCGCGCGGCGACGGCGGCTTTCGAGTTCCAGGGCCTGGAGATCGCCGAAGGCACCACGCTGCACCTCTGGGGCCAGGCGGCGGCGACCGACCCGGCGGCGATGGAAAACGCCGAGACCTTCGACATCACCGCCGCGCGCAAGCCGCACTTCGGCTTTGGCGGCGGCACGCATCATTGCCTGGGCCACTTCATCGCGCGGGGCGACATGACCGCGGCGCTGGCGCTGATGGCCAGCCGGATGAAGAACCCGCGCTTTGCCGGAGAGGTGGTCTGGCTACCCGACAGCGGCAACACCGGGGCGGTGACGATGCCGCTGGCCTTCGACAAGGCCTGAACGGGCCACCGGACAGGAAAAGGGAACCGGAATGAAAGTTCACGTCGACATGTCGATCTGCCTGTTGCACGGCCAATGCGTGATTGCCGCGCCGCAGGTGTTTTCCTTCAACGACGAGGGCGGGCTGGTCTGGCTGGCCGACTGCGACGACGGGCTTCGCGCCGATGTCGAGGCCGCCGCCGATGCCTGCCCCGAGCAGGCCATCGTGATCGACGGTTGATGGCGCCGCGCGTCCTGATCATCGGGGCCTCGCTGGCGGGCTTGCGCAGCGCCGAGGCGGTGCTGGCAGCCCTGCCGGGCGCAGATGTCACGCTGGTGGGCGAAGAACCGCATGTGCCCTACAACCGGCCGCCGCTGTCGAAAGAGGCGCTGGCCGGGCTGGTGGCGGGCGACGGCGGGCTGGAGAAGCTGGCCTTTCGCCACCGTCTGGCCGAGGGCGCGGTGACCTGGCGGCTGGGGATGCGGGCGGTGGCGACCGACGCGGCGGCCCGGACCGTGACGCTGAACACCGGCGAGCGACTGGCCTATGACTGGCTGATCGCGGCGACCGGCCTGCGCCCGCGGCGCATGGCGCTGCCCCGTGCCGAGGGACGGCATGTGCTGCGGACCTGGGAGGATGCCGTCGGGCTGGCCGCAGCCTTGCGCCCCGGTGCGCGGATGCTGGTCGTCGGCGCCGGCTTCATCGGCTGCGAGGTGGCCGGGACGGCGGTGAAGCAGGGCCTCTCGGCCACGGTGATCGAACCGCAGGTGCAGCCGATGCTGGCCGCCCTGGGGCCAGAGGTGGCGGCCGCGATGGCCGGTTTCCACCGGGCGCAGGGCGTGGATCTGCGTTGCGTCCTGGCCGTCACCGGGGCCGAGGAGGGCGCGCTGCACCTGTCGGACGGCAGCCGGATCGCCGGTGACGTGATGGTCGAGGCGGTGGGGTCAATCCCCAATGTCGACTGGCTGGACGGGGCGGGGCTGGACCTGTCGAACGGCGTCCTTTGCGATGCCACACTGACCGCGACGGGCAGCGACCGCATCCTGGCCGTGGGCGACGTGGCGCGGTTCCCCAATGCGCTATTCGACGCCACCCCCCGCCGGGTGGAACACTGGTCGATCCCCGGTTTCACGGCCAGACGCGCCGCCGAAACCATCTCCGCGCGGGTCGCCGGGGCGGAACCGCCCCCGCGCTTTGCGCCCCTGCCCAGCTTCTGGAGCGACCAGCACGGGTTGCGCCTGCAAAGCTTTGGCGCGCCGGGGCTGGGGGATGAAACCAGGGTGCTGGAGGGCGACTTGGCCCGGCTGGGGCAAGCGCCCTGTTTGGTCGAATACCGCCGCGCCGGGCGGATGGTGGGAATCCTGGGCCTTGGGGCCGCGCCGGCCACGCTGGCGCAGCACCGGATGCGGCTGGAACGCGAGTTGAACGAAACCGTGGCGGCCTGAACCGCTGCGAAGGGAGGATGTGATGAAGGACTTGAACGACGCGCTGGATCGGCACGGCGCCGAGGTGGTGCATGTGGGCCAGTTCGACCTGGCCTCGGTCTTCCGCGAGCGGCGCCTGCGGCGCAAGCCGTTCCTGGACTGGGCCGAAGACCCGCGCTTTGCCAATGTGATCGCGCATTGGGATATCAACGACAGCCTGTTCGGCGGCAGCCGGTTCTACACCGAGACGGTCGAGATCGACCCCTCGTCGATCCGCCGCAACCCGTCAGAGCCGGGCGCGGTGACGATGATCGCCGAGCTGTCGGGCGACGCGAAAGAGCTGATGCCGCGCCAGGTGCTGCGGGCCCAGATCGAACGCGCGGCGAAGATGGGCTTCAAGGTTGATGCCGCCTTTGAGTTCGAGGTCATCATCCTGGACGAAGACGCCCAGTCGGTGCGCGGCAAGGGCTTTGCCGGGTTGCAGAAATTCGCCCCCGACAACAAGTGCTGGTCGGGCACCACGGCGAATGCCGAGGCCGCCTATATCGCGGGGTTCGAGGCCGAAGTGCTGGGCCACGACATCGCGCTGCATGGCCTGGGGGTCGAACTGGGGCCGGGCTGCCTTGAGGGCACGCTGGCCGCGACCGAAGGGCTGCGGGCGGCGGACGACGCCTCGTTCTTCCGGCTGGCGGCGCGGTCCTTTGCCCGCAAGAACGGCAAGACGGCCAGCTTCATGCCCTATCTGGGCGCCGAATATCCCGGCATCGGCGGGCATTGCTGCATGAGCCTGCGCGATGCCAAGACCGGCAAGAACCTGTTCTCCAGCCCCGATGGCAAGACCAACGCCTTGGCCGGGCAGTTCATCGCCGGGATGATGGACCTGGTTCCGCAGGCCTTCGCGATGTGCACCAGCACGGTCAACGCCTATCGCCGGCTTGCGCCGGGAAGCTGGGCGCCCAAGTCGCTGACCTGGGCCGAACATCCCTTTACCGTCGCCGTCCGCTCGGCCCCCCATGCCGGGCCGTCGGCGCGGCTGGAATTCCGGGTGCCCCCGGCCGATTGCAACCCCTACCTGACCATGGCCCTGATGCTGGGCGCCGGTCTGGACGGCATCGAACGCAAGTTGCCCGCGCCCGCCGCCACCCTGTCGGGCGGGCCGGACATGGTGCCCGAAGGCGCGCAGCGCTTTCCCCGCGACCTGGCCGAGGCCGCCGACCGGATGGAGGCCAGCCAGGCCGCCCGCCGCATCTGGGGCGATGCCTTTACGGCGAACTTCGTGGCCGCCTGCCGCGCCGAATACGCAAGCCTTGCAAAAGCTGTCAGCGCCGAAGAGCGCGCCCGTTACCTGGAGGGATGAGACGATGAACAAGATGGTTACCGGCGCCCATGCGCGGACCGACACCGACTATCACCGCGACATCGAGGCGCCCGGCCGTGCCGAGATGGTCAAGCGGGTGCGCCAGAAGATCGACGCCCTGGGGATCGACTACGTCTACTATCAATACATCTCGATCACCGGCCGCGTGATGGGCAAGGCCGCACCGGCGCGGCATTGGGAAACCCAGGCGCGCAAGGGCGTGCAGACCTGGATGGGCGGCGTGGCCAACGTCACGCCCGACTTCAAGGGCAACCTGATCGGCTTTGACAGCAACGCGATGGAATGCATCGCGCTGCCCGACCCCGACACCTTCTGCCAGCTGCCCTGGGACAAGCGTGTCGCGCGGGTGTTCTGCACGCTTTACTACAGCCTGGAAGACTACACCTCTCCGGGGATGTATTACGAACACGACACGCGCGGGAACCTGAAGCGGTTCGACCAGCAGTTCCGCCAGGACCACAACGGCCTGCACCTGCGCGTCGGGCTGGAACCCGAGATGCTGTGGCTGAAGCCCAAGGCGGGCGAGGTGCGCCCCTATGAGGGCATCACCGAGGCCTTCGCCTATCACATCGGCCAGTTCGAACAGGCCCGCCACATCTGGAAGCAGGTGTCGGACTATGCGCTGGCCATGGGTCTGGACATGATCCAGGGCGATTGCGAGGACGCGCCGGGCCAGATCGAGCTGAACTACCAGTTCGACGACGCCCTGCCCACCTGCGACCGGATGACCACCTATCGCCAGATCTGCGCCGAGGTGGCGCGGCAGAACGGGCTGATCGCCTGTTTCATGGCCAAGCCCTTCATGGGCTATGCCGCGAACGGCTGCCATCACAACTGTTCGGTCTGGACGGGCGGAAGCCGCGAGATGCAGGCGCTGGTTCCCGGCGAATTGCCGGGGATGGAGGAACTGTTCCACTATTCCAAGGGCGGCGTGAACGAGTTCGAGAACAAGGAAGGCGGCTGGATCCCGACAGAACTGGGCCTGAATATCCTCGGCGGCAGCCTGAAGCACATCGACGCGCTGACCTGCCTGGGGGCTTCGACCGTCAACAGCTATCGCCGCTTCAACGACTATGGCCTCTGGGCGCCGATCGGGGCCAACTGGGGCCTGCAGAACCGCAGCTGCACCATCCGCATCTCCTCTCCCGACCGGTTCGAGTTCCGCGCGGTCGACAGCATGGTGAACCCGCACCTGTTCTGCGGCGCGCTTCTGAAGGCTATGGATGACGGGTTGCGAAACAAGATCGACCCCGGCAAGCCCGAAAGCCGCAATGTCACCACCGTCTGGCAATCGGGAGAGCCGGTGAAGCTGATCCCGCTGAACCTGCACGACGCGCTGGAGGCGCTGAAAAAGGACGAGGTGATAAGATCGGCCCTTCCCGGCCGGCTGTATGAGGTGTTCGATGAGTACAAGCGCGACGAATGGACCCGCTTCCTGCGCGAAGTGACCAACTGGGACGTCGAGCGCTATCTGCACTGCGTCCCGTAACGGCCCCGGAAGGGCGAAAGGAAGGAGACAGCATGTCGCGATCGGATGCACCCAGACTGTCACGGTCCGGCCGCATGGTCGACGTGCTGTCTGCCGACGGCGCGGTGGTTTCGCTGGACGAGGCGCAGGCCGAACGGCTGGGCCTGTCGGTCGAGGACGCCATCGGTGCGCCCTGGTCGCGGCTTTACACGCAAGAGGCGCGCGACCGCATCGCCGCGGTCTTCGCCTCTCTATCGGCGGTGCCCCGGGTACTGCCGCTGACGCTGCGGGCGGCCAGCGGGCAGTTGGTGCCGACGACCGCAGTCGCCGAACTGATCCAGCATCCCGAGGCCGGGCTGTGCCTTCGGCTGTGCAAATGGCCCACGGGCGGCGACCTGGACGAGGTCGCCGCCCTGGCCGAGGCGAACGAGGTGCTGTCGGGCATCGTCGCGGCTTCGTCCGATGCCGGCTGGTGCATGGAATGGACCGATCCGGTCGACCTGTCGGCCCCCGAACATGAAATCGTCCGCCAGGTGTTCGAGAACGGGCCGCGCTGGCGGTTCTGCAACGACGCCATGGCGCGGCTGTACCGCACCCCGCCCGGCGAGGATTTCAACAGCCGCCCGGTGGCCGAGACCTTTCCCCGCACGCCCGAGAACGAGGATTTCATCCGCCGCCTGATCCGGGCGGATTTCGACATCAATGGCTCGCCCTCACGCGACTTGCGCTATGACGGGGTGTTCATCGACGTCGAGAACGACCTGCGCGGGCATATCCGGGGCAACCGGCTGTTCCGCATGTGGGGCACGGTGCGCGACGTGTCCAAGCACGTCCGCCGCGAGACCCAGCTGAAGGACGAGATCGCCTTTCTGCAGGCGGTGCTGGCGGCGCTGCCCGATCCGGTGCTGGTGGCCGACCGGCACGGCATGGTGATCCACGCCAACATGGCCGCCGAGGCGCTGTTCGAGGCCCCGGCCGAGCGGATGTGCGAGATGCGGCTGGACGACCTGATGGACGGCTTCGGCCCGCTGGACCGGCTGGTCGCCGATGCGCGGGTGTCGCTGGTGTCGACTGCGCGGGCGCCCTTTGTCGCCGAAGTGCGGCTGCCCGGCGGGCGGGTCAAGGTCGAAGGCACCGCCCAGACCTTTGACCTGCGGGGCGGCACGATGCTGGCGGTCTGCCTGCGCCATGTGCCGCGGCTGATCGAACGGGGTGCGCGGCTGGCCGCGACCAGGGTGGTCGGGTGATGGCCGCTCCGCAACCGCAGGGCCTTGCCGCCACCGCCAGCGACCGCGACCGCGCCCGGCTGTTGCGCGCTGCGGTCGATGCCGCCCCCGATGGCTTCATCGTGCTGGATGCGGCGCAGGTGATCGGCCAGATCAACCGCGAGGCGCTGGCCATCGCCGGCCTGCGCGACCTGCGCCCGCTGGGCCGCCCACTGGCCGAGGTGGCCACCGACAGCCCGCTGAACTGGGGCCCCGTGCTGGAGATGCTGGCCGAAGGCCGCAGCGGCGAAGTGATCATCCGGTCGGAAAACATCGGCTCGATCTTCGTCACCCTGCGCCGCATCGCCGAGATGCCCGGCGCGGTTCTGCTGACGCTGCGCGACCTGGCGGTGTTCGACCATGCCCGCCGCATGGCCAGCGGCCAGCGCGACCCTTCGACCTTCGCCTCGACCGTCGAGCGGCGGCTCAGGCCGGATTTCGCGCGGCAACGGCAGTTGTCGCCCTATCTCGACCGGATCATCGCGCGCGGCGAACGGGCGCTGTTGCAGGGCGCGCGGGTCATCATCACCGGCGAAAGCGGGGTGGGCAAGACCGAGATCGCCCGCCACCTGCACAGCTTCGTCTCGACCGCGACCGACCCGTTCGTCGCGGTGAACTGCGCCGCCATTCCCGAGACCCTCTTCGAATCCGAGCTTTTCGGCTATGAAAAGGGCGCCTTTACCGGCGCCCTCAGCGAGGGCAAGAAGGGCCTGATCGAGACCGCCGAGGGCGGCACGCTGTTCCTGGACGAGATCGGCGAGATCCCCCTGACCTTGCAGGCCAAGCTCTTGAGTTTCCTGGAAGACGGGGTGTTCCTGCGGGTTGGCGCGACGAAGCCGCGGCGGGCCAACGTGCGCATCATCTCGGCCACCAACCGCGACCTTCTGGTGATGGCCGAGGAACGCCGGTTCCGGCTGGACCTGTATTACCGGCTGGCCGTGGTCAACATGCCGATCAAGCCGCTGCGCGAGATGCCGGAACTGGTCGACCACCTGATCGACCGCTTCCTGACCGCGATCAACCAGCGCCGCACCGCGCCCCTGACCCTGTCCGACGACCTGATGCGCCGCCTGCGCGCCTATCGCTACCCCGGCAACATCCGCGAACTGTCGAACCTCTTGCAACAGATCTCGGTCCTGGGCGACGACGAGGATGAACTGCCCCGTCGCCTGCAATCGGTCGCCCCGGCCGAGACGCCCGCCCCGCCGGACCAGCCCGCCCTGCCCGGCGCCGAAGGCACCCTGCGCGACCGGCTGGCGGCCTATGAGGCCGGCATCATCGCCAAGGCGATCCGCGAACACGGCAGCAAGCGCAAGGCCGCCGCTGCCCTGGGTGTCGATATCGGCACCATCGTCCGCAAGACCACCCGAAAAGAGCCCTGAACGGGCCGACCCCCAACGTCCAACAACGGAGAAGCGACAAATGAAAAGAACCACCACCGCGATCCTGGCCCTGCTGGCCGCCAGCCCCGCGCTGGCCGAGGGCACCGTCAGCGTGCTGACCTGGGAAGGCTATGCCGACCCCTCGTTCATCACCCAGTTCGAGGAAGAATCCGGCTGCAAGGTCAGCGCCACCTATGTCGGATCGAACGACGACTTCGCGCCCAAGCTGATGGCGGGCGGCGGGGTCTATGACCTGATCACCCCGTCCATCGACACCACCGCGCTGATGATCGACCTGGGTCTGGTGGAACCGCTGGACACCGCCGCCATCGCCGGCTGGAACGACATCTACCCGAAGTTCCTGGAACAGCCCGGCATCCAGCGCGATGGCGCCCACTACGGCATGCCCTACAGCTGGGGCGCCATCGTCTTCATGTATCGCAAGGATGCCTTCACCACCCCGCCCACCTCGATCGCCGACCTGTGGAGCCCTGACCTGGCCGGCAAGATCTCGCTCTGGGATGACAAGAGCGCGATCTATGTCGCGGCCCGCAAGAACGGCGACATGGACATCTACAACCTGACCGACGAGCAGATCGAGAAGGCCAAGGCGACGCTGGTCGAACAGAAGCCGCTGGTGCGCAAGTACTGGGCCACGGCGGGCGAACTGGTCGACCTCTACAAGGCCGGCGAGGTGGTGATCTCGAACACCTGGGCGGGCTATCAGTCGTCGCTGCTGGCCGCCGAAGGCATCGAGGTGGTCGAGTTCATCCCGACCGAAGGCGCCGAGGGCTGGATGGACAGCTGGATGGTGGTCAAGGACACGCCGAACAAGGAATGCGCCTACAAGTTCCTGAACATGCAGATCTCGGAGCAGGGGCAGTGCGGCGTGGCCAACGTGAACGGCTATTCGGCCGCCAATGCCGCGGCCGCCAAGTCCTGCATGTCGCCCGAACAGTTCGCAGCCCTGCACCAGGATGATCCGGCCTATCTGGACAGCCTGCTGATCTGGACCGCGCTTGGCGACCGGTTCGAGGCCTATACCAACGCCTGGAACGCCGTGAAGGCGCAATAACCCGGCAAGGGCGAACCGGGGAAAGGGGCGCGCCCGTGCCCCTTTCCCGCAGCAATGACCATCGGGGACAGCCGACATGGCAGCAATCATCGAGCTTCGGGGCCTGTCGAAGCACTATGCGAAACACATCATCGGCGTCGACAGCGTGTCGCTGTCGGTCGAGGACGGCGAGTTCGTCACCCTGCTTGGCCCCTCGGGCTGCGGCAAGTCCACGCTTCTGCGGATGATCGGCGGATTCGAACAGCCGACGCATGGCAGCGTCCATCTGGCCGGGCGCGACGTGACCTGGGAGCCGCCCTACCGGCGCGAGGTCAACATGGTCTTTCAGGACTATGCGCTGTTTCCGCACATGACGGTCGGCCAGAACATCGCCTACGGGCTGAAGATGGCCGGGATGAACCGCGCCACCGCCCGCGCCAAGGCAGCCGAGGCGCTGGATCTGGTGGGCCTGCCCGACAAGATCGACCAGCGCCCGCACCAGCTGTCGGGCGGGCAGCGCCAGCGCATCGCGCTGGCCCGCGCCATCGTGCGGCGGCCCAAGGTGCTGCTCTTGGACGAACCGCTGTCGGCGCTGGACGCAAGGATGCGCGACCAGATGCGGATCGAACTGAAGCACCTGCACGAAAAGGTCGGCATCACCTTCATCATGGTCACCCACGACCAGGAAGAGGCGCTGACCATGTCGGACCGGATCGTGGTGATGGAACGCGGCCGCGTGGCCCAGGACGGCCGCCCGCAGGACATCTACGACCACCCGACCTCGCCCTATGTGGCGAATTTCATCGGCACCACCAACTTCCTGCCCGCGACCCCCGCGACCGCCGGACGGTTCCGCGTGGCGGGCGGCGAACTTGGCTCGGACGACGCTGCCCCTGCGGGCGGCGCGGTGACGCTGGGATTCCGGCCGGAAAAGGCGCGCTTCCTGGCGCCCGGCGAAACCGCCCCGAACATGGTCGAGGGCCGGGTGTCCGAGGTCATCTACTACGGCCTGGGCCTGCGCACGGCGGTGGACCTGGGCGGCGGCGCCTCGGTCTTTGTCGATTGCCTGTTGCCCGACACGCTGGTGCGCAGCGCCATCCCGCAGCCGGGCACCCCGGCCCGCGTCGCGGTCGAGCCGCACAACGTCTTCGTCTTTGCCGGCGAGGTCCGGCTGTGACCGCGCTGCGCCGCAACCTTTCCGGCGCGCTGGTGCTGGGCATCCCGCTGGCCTGGATCATGCTGTTCATGCTGGTGCCCTATGGCATCATCGCCACCTACAGCTTCTGGATAAAGGCCTACCCGACCTTCAAGCCCGCCTTCCAGTTCGGCAACTACGTCACCCTCTTCACCGACCCGCAATATGTGCAGGTCCTGTTGCGCACGCTGAAGATCAGCGCGCTGGTCTCGGCCGCCTCGCTGGCGCTGGCCTATCCCTTTGCCTATTGGCTGGTGTTCCGCTGCCGCTGGCAGGGGGTGCGGACCTGGCTGTACATGGCGGTCATCGCGCCGCTGTGGGTCAGCTATCTGCTGCGCGCCTATATCTGGAAAACCATCCTCGGCACCGAGGGCATCCTGAACTCCTTCCTGATGTGGGCGGGCATCACCGACGCGCCGACCGACATCTTCCTGTACAACCAGTTCGCCATGATCCTGACGCTGACCTACATCTTCATCCCCTTCATGGTGATGCCGATCTACACCGCGCTGGAGCGGATCCCGCCGAACCTGACCGAGGCTTCGGCCGACCTGGGCATGAACCCCTGGCAGACCTTCCTCAAGGTCACGCTGCCCCTGTCGATGCCCGGCATCGCGGCGGGGTTCACGCTGACGTTCTGCCTGTCCTTCGGCGACTTCATCGCGCCCTTCCTGGTGGGCGGGCCGGATGGCAACCTGATCGCATCGGTGATCCAGACGCAATTCGGGTCGGCGCTGAACTGGCCCCTGGGGTCGGCGCTGTCGATCGTGATGCTGGTGATCGTGCTGTCGATCGTGTCGCTGTCGGACCGGCTGGAACGCAACAGCACCCCAGGAGGCGCCTGAGATGGCCCGATCCGTTGTCTCTCGCTATGGCGCCGATACCGCCTTCATGACCTTCGTCGCGCTGCTGATGGCGTTTCTTTATGTGCCGATCTGGGTGCTGATCGCCTTCAGCTTCTCGTCGTCGCGGTCGCTGACCTGGCCGATTCCTGGGTTCACCCTGGACTGGTACCGCAAGCTTTTCGCCAACGAAGACCTGCTGACCGCCCTGGGAAACAGCTTTTACGTCGCCATCCTGTCCACCCTTCTGTCGCTGGTCGTCGGTGTCGCCGCGGCGATGGCGCTTCACCGGTTCCACTTTCCGGGCAAGACGCTGTTCCGCCGGCTGATCCTGCTGCCGATCACGCTGCCCGGCATCGTCACCGGCATTTCCATGCTGAACATGTTCAGCCTGTTCGGCATGCCGCTTAGCCTGGAAACCGTGATCTTCGGCCATGCCACGGCCCTTCTGGGGGTGGTGGTGACGCAGGTCTACGCCCGCCTGCAGCGCATTCCGCGGTCTCTGGAAGAGGCCTCGGGCGACCTGGGCGCCACGCCGCTGCGCACCTTTGTCTTCGTCACGCTGCCGAACCTTCGGTCGGCCATCATCGGGGCGGGGCTTCTGTCCTTTGTGCTGTCCTTCGACGAAATCCCCGTCACCTTCTTTCTGACCGGCCGCGACAACACCCTGCCGATGTACATCTATTCCACCATGCGCCGCGGCGTGACGCCCGAGATCAACGCGGTGGGCACGCTGATCGTGCTGGCCTCGCTGGTTCTGATCGTGCTGTCGGTGATCGCCACGCGCGACCGCGGCGGGGCGGGGCGCTGACCGCGATGCGCATCACCATCATCGACGCCGACCGCCCCGACCCCAGGGTTCGCCACCGATGGCCGACCTACGGCGGCATGTGCGCCGACTGGCTGGGCGAAGCCCTGCCCGAGGCCCGCTTTGCATTGGTGAACGTGGCCGAAGGCGCAGACTTTCCCGACCCATCCGCCTTCGATGCCGTCCTTCTGACCGGATCGCGCGCCGGGGTCTACGAGGATCACCCCTGGCTGCCGCCCTACATCGGCTCTCTGCGGCAATGGCGCGATGCCGGCCGCCCGGTCGGCGGCATCTGCTTTGGCCACCAGATCATGGCCGCGGCCTTCGGTGGCCGGGTCGAGAAATCGGACCGCGGCTGGGCAATCGGCCACGCGCGGCACAGCGTGACCGAAGCCGGTCGAAGCCTGTTTCCCGATCACGCCAGCCTGACCGCGCTGTCGTTTCATCAGGACCAGGTCGTGGACCTGCCACCCGGGGCTGAGGTCCTTTTGCGCAACGACCACTCGCCGCACGGCGGCATCGCCTATCCCTTCGCCGCCCTGTCGGTGCAGTTCCACCCCGAATTCGGGCCCGACTATGTTGCCGACCTGCTGGACCGGATGGACCTTGGCGACCTTCCCGAAGCCGTGGTGCAGGACAGCCGCGACGGCCTGAGCCAACCGATCGACAGCGCCGAGGTTGCCCGCGCCTTTGCCCGGTTCTACCGTGACCCTCGCGGGGCAAGGACCGGGGCCGGGTGATGCGGCAGGACCATCAGCAACAGGTCGGGATCGTCCAGCGCCAGGTGCTGACACAATCGGCCCGGCAGCTGGTGCAACTGGTGGTGGCGCCCCCGGCGGAATTCGCCGATCTGGTGGCGCGGGGGGCGGCCGACAATCCCTTCCTGTCGGTCTCGCGCAGCGTTCTGCGCGGGGCCGAGGTGCGGCCCGACATCCCGGCGCAGCGGCCAGGGCTTTATGCGCATGTGCTGGCCGAACTGCCGCTGCTGCTGCGCCACAAGGCCGACCTGCCGATTGCCCTGCGCCTGGCCGAGGGGCTGGACGAACGCGGGTTCCTGGCCGACCCCCTGCCCGGGATCGCCGCCGAACTGAAGCTGCCGCAGGACCGCGTCGCAGCCGTCCTGCGCCAGCTGCAAGAGATCGAGCCGACCGGCCTGTTCGCCCGGACGGTCGGCGAATGCCTGGCCCTGCACCTGCGGGCGCAAGGGCAGCTTGATGACGTCGCGGTGCGCGTCCTGGGCAACCTGGGCGGGCTGTCGGCCAGCGGACCGGGCGAGTTCGCGCGCCGCCATGGGCTGGATCCGGCCCGCACGGCGCAGGTGGTCGACCTGATCGCCCGGCTGCCCCGCGCTGCGACCGCCGCCTTTGCCGAGGCGCCGCCCGCCGCGCTGCCCGAGTTGATCTTCGAACGCCAGGACAGGCATTGGACCGTCCGCCGCGCCAATGAAACCTCCCCACAGCTGACGCTTCGCGAGGCCGCCTATCGCCGCGCACTCGAAACCGCCACCGATGCCAAGGCCCGGGCCGAGACGCGGCGCAAATGGCGCGAGGCCTGCGCACTGCACCAGGCCGCCGCCTTGCGCGACAGCACGCTGGCCGAGATGGGCCGCCATCTGCTCGCCGCCCAAGGCGCGGGGCTGGACAGCGGCCTTGCCCGGCTGGCCCCGCTGACGCAGCGCGAGATGGCGTCGCGGCTGTCGGTTCATCCAAGCACGGTCAGCCGGATGGTGCGCCACCGGTTTGCCCAGATCGAAGGCCGCATCGTCCCGCTGTCGCGGTTCTTCGAACGGCCCTTGGCCGCCGGCACCGCCCCGACGCGATCGGTGGTGCTGTGCGCGCTGCGCGACCTGATCTCTTCGGATCCGGTCGCCGCTGGTCTCAGCGATCTGGCCCTGGCGCACCGGCTGGCCCTGGCCGGCATCGACGTGCCCCGCCGGCGGTTGGGCAAGTACCGCGAGTTGCTGGGCATCCCGTCCTCGCGCCGGCGCCGTCCGGC
>JAGPCN010000043.1 GCA_018058035.1 Fuscovulum sp. | reverse complement strand
GGCAGTTCGTCGATGAAGCGGCTGGGCAGCTGGCTTTGCCACTGGCCATAGACCCGGCGGTTGGAGGCGAAGGAGATCGTGCAAAGTTCTTCGGCCCGGGTGATGCCGACATAGGCCAGCCGGCGTTCCTCCTCCAGACCCTTCAACCCGCTTTCGTCCATGCTGCGCTGACTGGGGAAGAGGCCGTCCTCCCACCCCGGCAGGAAGACCACGGGAAACTCCAGCCCCTTGGCGGCGTGCAGCGTCATGATACTGACCTTTTCGGTCGCATCCTCGCTGTCGTTGTCCATGATCAGGGCGACGTGTTCCAGAAAGCCTTGCAGGCTGTCGAACTGCTCCAGCGCCTTGACCAGTTCCTTGAGGTTCTCCAGCCGCCCCTCGGCCTCGGGCGTCTTGTCGTTCTGCCACATGCTGACATAGCCCGAGTCCTCAAGGATCACCTCGGCCAGGCGGACATGGGTCAGGTCGGTCGCGGGCGCGGTGTCGGGCAACAGGGGTTCGATCACCGCATCGGCGACCTGCGGCCGGGCGCCGGCGATGGCGGCATGCCAGCGGTCGATCCCGTCGCAGAAGGCGCGCAGCTGGTTGGCGCCGCGACCGCCCAGGCCGCCGCCCGCCAGCAGCGATTTCGCGCCGTCCAGCAGGGTGCCGCCGATCGCCCGCGCCTCGACCTGGATGGACTGCACCGCCTTGTCGCCCAGGCCGCGCTTGGGCACGTTCACCACGCGCTCGAACGCCAGGTCGTCGTCGGGGCTGACGGCCAGGCGGAAATAGGCCATGGCGTCGCGGATTTCCTGGCGTTCGTAGAAGCGCGGGCCCCCAATCACGCGGTAAGGCAGGCCGATGGTCAGGAACCGGTCCTCGAAGGCGCGCATCTGGTGGCTGGCGCGGACAAGGATGGCCTGATCGTTCAGGTCCACCGGAGCCCATCCACGGGTGCCGCGTTGAATGGCCTCGATCTCTTCGCCGATCCAGCGCGCCTCTTCCTCGCCGTCCCAATGGCCGATCAGGCGGACCTTGTGGCCTGTCTGCTGATCGGTCCAGAGCGTCTTGCCCAGGCGCCCGGCGTTGGCCGAGATCACCCCGGAGGCGGCCGCAAGGATGTGCGGTGTGGACCGGTAGTTCTGTTCCAGCCGGATCACGGTGGCGCCGGGAAAATCCTTTTCGAACCGCAGGATGTTGCCCACCTCGGCGCCGCGCCAGCCGTAGATCGACTGGTCGTCGTCGCCCACGCAGCAGATGTTGCGGTGCGCCTGCGCCAGAAGCCGCAGCCACAGGTACTGGCAGACGTTGGTGTCCTGGTATTCGTCGACCAGGATGTACTTGAACCATCGCTGGTACTGCGCCAGCACATCCGGGTGGGCCTTGAAGATCGTGACGCAGTGCAGCAGCAGGTCGCCGAAGTCGCAGGCGTTCAGGCTGCGCAGCCGCTCCTGGTATTCGGCGTAAAGCTCGGTCCCGAGGTTGTTGTAGGCGGCGCCATCGACCGAGGGCACGCGGTCGGGCGTCAGTGCGCGGTTCTTCCAGCCGTCGATCAGGCCCGCCAGCATCCGCGGCGGCCAGCGCTTGTCGTCGATGTTGCGGGCCTGGATCAGCTGCTTCAGCAGGCGCAACTGGTCGTCGGTATCAAGGATGGTGAAGCTGGGCTTCAGCCCCGCCAGTTCGGCATGGCGGCGGAGGATCTTCACGCTTAGCGAATGGAAGGTGCCCATCCAGGGCATCCCTTCGGCCACCGGCCCCAGCATGCGCAGGACGCGGTCCTTCATCTCGCGCGCGGCCTTGTTGGTGAAGGTCACGGCCAGGATCTCGTTCGGGCGGGCGCGGTGCTGGTTCAGCAGATGGACGATTCGCGCCGTCAGCGCCTTGGTCTTGCCGGTTCCCGCCCCGGCCAGCATCAGGACAGGGCCATCCAGCGCCTCGACCGCGGCGCGTTGGGCGGGGTTCAGGTCGTCCAGGTAGGGCGCAGGCCGCGCCGCCATGGCACGTTGCGACAGCGGCACCGGCGGCGGCGCGGTGTCGGCAGCGTTCAGAGGATCGTCGTCATCCCAAGGGTTCATGCCGGGAACCTAGCGCCATTGCGGCGGCAGGAAAAGCCTTGTTCGTTCAATGTTCCGGTTTCCGCGCAAGGTCAGGCGCCGTCCCGCGTCATCTTGCGGGCATGCGCGGCGGCGGCATCCAGCGCCTGCGCCACGGCCTGCGGCAGGCCGGCGGCATTCGCCGCGGTCAGGCCGGCCGCCGTAATGCCGCGATAGCCAAGGTAGGTGTCCAGCAGGGCGTCGATCCGGTCGACCTGGCCCGCGATCGCCCCGCCCGACGTCAGCACCGAAGCAACCGCGTGGCGGGCGACATCGTCGGACAGGCCCTGCCCCGCGGCATGGGCCAGCATCGCCCGCGCCATCAGCGCCGGATAGGCCGCGCCCGAGCCGGACAGCGCCGACAGGTAGTCCAGCTGGCCCTCGGTCGCGACCTCGGCGGCGTCGCCCATCACCGCCAGCAGGCGGGCCACCAACGCGCGGTCGGCCTCGGTCAGGCCCGGCCCCGCGACCCAGGGGGTAAAGGACTGGCCAGTGGGCGCCCCGCTGTTCGGCATCGCGCGCACCACCCGCCCGCCGGGATGCAAGCCGGCCAGCCGCTCCAGCGACCAGGCGGCCATGAACGACACCACCAGCTTGCCGGCGCCATCATAGCCCGGCAGCGGAAAATCCTGCGGGCGGACCGACAGCACGATCACCTCCGACCGGCGGCACAGGTCGGCGGCATCGGCGGCCCAGGTCACCGGCCAGGGCGCGTAAGCGTCGCGCGGTGCGGCGCGGTTCAGCAGCGCCATCCCCTCGGGCGGCCAGCCCTGCGCCAGCGCCCGCGTACCCAAAGCCGACCCCAGCCAGCCGGTTGCCCCGATGATGCCGATGCGCATGCCCTGCCCTCCTGTCGCTCTCTGCCCTCTCCTGCGGCCAGAGCGGGCCCTTTGCAACTGCAAATCCCACATTGAATATTTCGCAAAATTCGCAGGCGATGTCGCCCCGCGCCCTTGCGCTGCAGTGCAGCACCCCTAGAGTGCCCGCAAACGCGCCAGTCCGGGGACCCAGCCGATGCCCGAATTCAAGAAGATCCTTGTCGCCAACCGGGGCGAGATCGCCATCCGCGTGATGCGGGCCGCGAACGAGATGGGCAAGAAGACCGTCGCGGTCTATGCTGAGGAAGACAAGCTGTCGCTGCACCGCTTCAAGGCCGACGAGGCCTATCTGATCGGCCAGGGCCTGTCGCCGGTGGGCGCCTACCTGTCGATCCCGGAAATCATCCGGGTGGCGCGGATGGCGGGGGCGGATGCGATCCATCCGGGCTATGGCCTGTTGTCGGAAAACCCCGATTTCGTCGATGCCTGCGACCAGGCCGGCATCACCTTCATCGGGCCGCGCGCCGAAACCATGCGCGCGCTTGGTGACAAGGCATCGGCCCGCAAGGTGGCGATGGCCGCCGGCGTGCCGGTGATCCCGGCGACCGAGGTCCTGGGCGACGACTTCGCCGCCATCAAGGCCGAGGCGGCAAAGATCGGCTATCCGCTGATGCTGAAAGCCTCGTGGGGCGGTGGTGGGCGCGGGATGCGGCCAATCCTGTCGGAAGACGAACTGGAAGCCAAGGTCCGCGAGGGCCGGCGCGAGGCCGAGGCCGCCTTTGGCAATGGCGAGGGCTATCTGGAAAAGATGATCCTGCGCGCCCGCCACGTCGAGGTGCAGATCCTGGGCGACAAGCAGGGCAACGTCTGGCACCTGTGGGAACGCGACTGCACCGTGCAGCGGCGCAACCAGAAGGTCGTCGAACGCGCCCCCGCGCCCTACCTGACGCAGGAACAGCGCGACGAGGTCTGCGAGATGGCGCGGAAGATCACCGCCCATGTCGATTACGAATGCGCCGGCACCGTCGAATTCCTGATGGACATGGAGTCGGGGCGTTTCTACTTCATCGAGGTGAACCCGCGCGTGCAGGTCGAACACACCGTCACCGAGGAAGTGACGGGCATCGACATCGTGCAGGCCCAGATCCTGATCGAGGAGGGCAAGTCGCTGCCCGAGGCGACCGGGGTTGCGTCTCAGGCCGAGGTCAAGCTGAACGGCCACGCCCTGCAATGCCGGGTGACGACCGAAGACCCGCTGAACAACTTCATCCCCGACTATGGCCGGCTGACCGCCTATCGCAGCGCCACCGGCAACGGCATCCGGCTGGATGGCGGCACGGCTTACGCCGGCGGGGTGATCACGCGGTATTACGACAGCCTGCTGGTCAAGGTGACGGCCCATGCCCAGACGCCGGAAAAGGCGATTGCGCGGATGGACCGGGCCTTGCGGGAGTTTCGCATCCGCGGCGTGGCAACGAACATCGAATTCGTCATCAACCTGCTGAAACACCCCACTTTCCTGAACGACAGCTACACCACCAAGTTCATCGACACCACGCCCGAGCTGTTCGCCTTCAAGAAGCGGCGCGACCGGGCGACCAAGATCCTGCTCTACATCGCCGACATCACCGTGAACGGCCACCCCGAGACGGCGGGCCGCGCCCGGCCCCCGGCCGAGGCGCGGGCCCCCAGGCCGCCGCGCCTGCTGACCGAACAGCCCGCCACCGGCACCCGCAACCTGCTGGAACAGAAGGGCCCGCAGGCGGTGGCCGACTGGATGCGCCAGCAGAAGAAGGTGCTGATCACCGACACCACCATGCGCGACGGCCACCAGAGCCTGCTGGCGACGCGGATGCGCTCGATCGACATGATCAAGGTGGCCCCCGCCTATGCGGCCAACCTGCCCGGTCTGTTCAGCGTGGAATGCTGGGGTGGCGCCACCTTCGACGTGGCCTACCGCTTCTTGCAGGAATGCCCCTGGCAGCGCCTGCGCGACCTGCGCGCGGCCATGCCCAACCTGATGACGCAGATGCTGCTGCGGGCCTCGAACGGGGTCGGCTACACCAACTACCCCGACAACGTTGTTCGATTCTTCGTCAAGCAGGCCGCCGAAACCGGCGTGGACGTGTTCCGCGTGTTCGATTCGCTCAACTGGGTCGAGAACATGCGCGTGGCAATGGATGCCGTGGTCGAGGCCGGCAAGGTCTGCGAGGGCACCGTCTGCTATACCGGCGACATCCTGAACCCCGACCGCGCGAAGTATGACCTGAAATACTATGTCGACCGCGCCAAGGAACTGAAATCTGCCGGCGCCCATGTGCTGGGGCTGAAGGACATGGCGGGCCTGCTGAAGCCCGCGGCCGCCCGCGTCCTGGTCAAGGCGCTGCGGCAAGAGGTGGGGCTGCCGATCCACTTCCACACCCACGACACCAGCGGCGCCGCTGCCGCCACCATCCTTGCCGCCTGCGATGCCGGCGTGGATGCGGTGGATGCGGCGATGGATGCGTTTTCGGGCGGCACCTCGCAGCCCTGCCTGGGGTCCATCGTCGAGGCGCTGCGCCACACCGACCGCGACACCGGCCTGGACATCGGCGCGATCCGCCAGATCTCGGATTATTGGGAAGGCGTCCGCAAGCAGTATGCGGCGTTCGAGTCCGGCCTGCAGGCCCCGGCCTCCGAGGTCTACCTGCACGAGATGCCCGGCGGCCAGTTCACCAACCTCAAGGCCCAGGCGCGCAGCCTGGGGCTGGAGGAACGCTGGCACGAAGTGGCGCAGGCCTATGCCGATGCCAACCAGATGTTCGGCGACATCGTCAAGGTCACGCCCAGCTCCAAGGTCGTCGGCGACATGGCGCTGATGATGGTGGCCCAGGGCCTGACGCGGGCGCAGGTCGAGGACCCCAAGGTTGACGTGGCCTTTCCCGAATCGGTTGTCGACATGCTGAAAGGCAACCTTGGCCAGCCCCACGGCGGCTGGCCCGAGGGCATCGCGAAGAAGGTGCTGAAGGGCGAGGCGCCCCTGACCGACCGCCCCGGCCAAAGCCTGCCGCCGGTCGACCTGGAAGCGACCCGCAAGAAACTGTCCGAAGACCTGAACGGCTTTACCGTCGATGACGAGGACCTGAACGGATACCTGATGTATCCCAAGGTCTTCCTCGACTACATGGGCCGCCACCGCCAGTACGGCCCGGTCCGCACCCTGCCCACGCGCACCTTCTTTTACGGCATGCAGCCCGGCGACGAGATCGCGGTCGAGATCGCCCCGGGCAAGACGCTGGAAGTGCGGCTGCAGGCGGTGGGCGAGACCTCGGAAGACGGCGACGTGAAGGTGTTCTTCGAACTGAACGGCCAGCCCCGGGTGATCCGGGTGCCGAACCGCGCGGTCAAGGCGAAGACAGCGGCACGCCCCAAGGCGGCCGAAGGGAACCCCGCCCATGTCGGCGCCCCGATGCCGGGCGCGGTGGCCTCGATCGCGGTCACGGCGGGCCAGAAGGTGCGGGCGGGCGACCTCTTGCTGACCATCGAGGCGATGAAGATGGAAACCGGCCTGCACGCCGACCGCGAAGCCACGGTCAAGGCGGTGCATGTCCATGCCGGCGCCCAGATCGAGGCCAAGGACCTGCTGGTGGAACTGGAATAGGCACAAGGACGGCGCGGCCCGCCGCTGCGGTCGCGCCGGACTCGGTGCCGTCTCAGACGCGGCGGAAGTCCATCGTCCAGTTGACCTCCCAGGCCCCACCCCGGTCGGGGGAAAACGCCTGTTGCCAGCGCGGGCCTTCCGGGGTCTGGCGCCACTGGAACTCGACCAGCATCGGGCGGCCCTGGAAACTGTCCTCGGCGACGAACCGCCCCACGCCATCCTGAAAGCGCCCCTTCACGGGCACGTCAAGCTGGTGGGGGGCACGTCCGTCCACCCACCAGATCGCCCAAAGGCCGGTCGCCGGGTCAAAGGTGCGCAGCGCCAGCGCCCGATAGGACCCGCTGGGCAGATGAAGAAGGTTGTCCTCGACATTCGCAAGGCCACCCATCAACCGGCTCATCCGGCTGGTGCCATCGAATTCCTCCCAGTCCGTCGCGCCGGCCAGCCGCGTCACAAGGCGACGATGCCGTACCGCCCAGGACCCTTCCTCGAAATCGAAATCCCCGCGCCCGTCCATGATGCCGTCGCCCCTACAAGCCGAATGGAACAATAGGGGAACACGCATCCGGCCCCCGGGCAAGGCAAAAACTTTTGCCGGCCCGCACTTTCCCCCTTGCGGCCCCCGGCGAGGCGCAATAAATCACCCCTCGTCCAACCGGCGCGGGCGTAGCTCAGGGGTAGAGCATAACCTTGCCAAGGTTAGGGTCGTGAGTTCGAATCTCATCGCCCGCTCCAGTCGGACCAGCCCAAGGGGCGCCCATTGCGGCGCCCCTTTGCGTTTCCGGGGCTTGCCCCATGCGGGCCAAGGGTTTACCAGCCCAAGCATCCGCAGGAGGGGCGCATGCGCAAGGCGACGATCACCCGCAAGACCGCCGAGACCGAGATTTCCGTCACGCTGGACCTGGATGGCACCGGCCGGCACGATTGCCAGACGGGCGTCGGCTTCTTCGACCACATGCTGGACCAGCTGGCCCGCCACAGCCTGATCGACCTGACGGTGCGCGCCAAGGGCGATACCCACATCGACGACCACCACACGGTCGAGGACACCGGCATCGCGCTTGGCCAGGCGCTGGCGCGGGCGCTGGCCGACAAGGCAGGCATCCGCCGCTACGGCCATTTCCGGCTGGCGATGGACGATGCCCAGGTGGCCTGCGCGCTGGACCTGTCGGCGCGGCCCTATCTGGTCTGGAACCTGCCCTTTCCGACCGCGAAGGTCGGCAGCTTCGACACCGAACTGGTGCGCGAATTCTTCCAGGCGCTGGCGACACATGGTGGCATCACGCTGCATGTCGACCTGATCCACGGGCTGAACAGCCACCACATCGCCGAAGCCTGCTTCAAGGCGGTGGCGCGCGCGCTGCGCGAGGCGGTCGAGGTCGATCCCCGGATGGGCGGCGCCCTGCCCAGCACGAAGGGCACCCTGTGATGCCGGGAACCGATTTTCGCGCGAAAATCGTGACCGGAAATCGCGCGATTTCCGGTTCCCGGAGGGCCGGGCGATGTCGCTGACGGTTCTGGTCGACTACGATTCGGGCAACCTGCACAGCGCCGAAAAGGCGTTCCAGCGCATGGCGGCCGAGACCGGAGCGGGTGACATCCTGGTCAGCTCGCGCCCCGAAGACGTGGCCCGCGCAGACCGCATCGTGCTGCCCGGCGACGGCGCCTTTCCGGCCTGCCGCCGCGCCCTTGGCAGCTATGGCGGCCTTTTCGAGGCGATCGACGAGGCCGTCCGCGTCAGGGCCCGGCCCTTCCTCGGCATCTGCGTCGGCATGCAGATGCTGGCCGACCTTGGCCGCGAATATGAAGACACCGCCGGTTTCGGCTGGATCGGCGGCGAGGTCATCCGCATCGCCCCCGCCGACCCTGCGCTGAAGGTGCCGCACATGGGCTGGAACGATCTGGTGATCGACCGCGCGCACCCGGTCCTGGCCGGGCTGACCACCGGCGACCACGCCTATTTCGTGCATTCCTACCAGCTCCGCGTCGCCGATCCGGCGCATCTTCTGGCGCATTGCGATTATGGCGGGCCGGTCACCGCCATCATCGGCCGCGACACCATCGTCGGCACCCAGTTCCACCCCGAGAAGAGCCAGGCCCTGGGGCTACGGCTGATCGGCAACTTCCTGACCTGGGCGCCGTAGGATGCCGGCGGCCACCGATCTGCAGGCGATCCTGGACCGGATCGGCGCAGAAATGGCCGATGCCCCCGACCGAGGCCGCGTCGCCGACTACATCCCGGAACTGGCCGGCGTCTCCGACCGCCATTTCGCCATGGCCGTCTGCACCGCCGATGGCGCCTGCCTGACGACCGGCGAGGCCGACCTGCCGTTCTCGATCCAGTCGGTCAGCAAGGTCTTTACCCTGGCCATCGCGCTTGGCCGGCTGGGCGACCAGCTTTGGGCCCGCGTCGGGCGCGAGCCTTCGGGCCTGTCGTTCAACTCGGTCGTCCAGCTGGAAACCGAGCGCGGCATCCCGCGCAACCCCTTTGTCAACGCCGGCGCCCTGGTCGTCACCGATGCGATCCTTGAAGGCCACCGCCCACGCGAGGTGCTGGGCGAACTGCTGCGCTTCCTGCGCGAGGCGGCGGGGGATGACGACATCCACATCAACAAGGCCGTCGCGGCCTCGGAAAGGTCGACCGGCCACCGCAACCTGGCGCTGGCGCATTTCATGGCCGCGCATGGCAACCTGCGCAACCCGCCCGAGCTGACCTGCGGCACCTATTTCCACCAATGCGCGGTCGAGATGTCGGCCCGCCAGCTGGCCCGCGCCGGGCGCTTCCTGATGGGGGGCGAGGGGCCGCGCATGGTCTCGCCCGCGCGGGTGCGGCGGATCAATGCGCTGATGATGACCTGCGGCCATTACGACGGCTCGGGCGAGTTCGCCTATCGCGTCGGCCTGCCGGGCAAGTCGGGGGTGGGCGGCGGCATCCTGGTGATCGCGCCGGGCCGGGCCTCGATCGCGGTCTGGTCGCCGGGGCTGAACGCACAGGGCAACTCGCAACTCGGCACCCTGGCGGTAGAGCGGCTGGCCCGCGCCACCGGATGGTCGGTGTTCGGCTGAAGCCCCTTCAGCCGGGGCCGCCGCCGCAGCGCCGGCAGGCGCGATAGCCCGCGGCCTCGGCCCTTTCCCGGCTTTCGAACACCCTCAGGTTCTGCCGCAACGGCCGCGCCGGGCAGCCGTCGCGGCAATGGATGCCGGTCGTGACGACCGCCCAGACGAGGCCCGTCGCTGTACCAGCCTTGTGCGCCTCCCACTCGGCATCGCCTACCGCGCGCCCTGCATCCCGCCGAACCATTGTGCAAGCCTCCCATCCATCGCGGCCAGTCCCGCCGCGATCAGCGCCAGCCCGCCCAGGTGCCGCGGCAGCACCGTTTCGCCCAGCAAGACCACCCCCAGCCCCACCGCGCTGACCGGGATCAGAAAGGTGACCAGCGACAGGTTGGTGGCCCCCGCCCGCGCCAGCAGGCGGAAATAGATCAGGTAGGCCAGCGCGGTCGACAGGGTGGCCAGCGCCCCCACCGCCAGCACCGGCCCCGCCGGCGGCACGGCCATGCCCCAGGGCCGGTCCACCAGCAGCCAGACCGGAGCCAGAACCAGGGTCGACCCCGCCAGCATGCCGAAGGCCGTCGCCAAGGGCGCCACGCCCATCGCGCCGAACCGCCGCCCCCAGACCCCCGCCAGCCCGTAAGAGGCCGCAGCCCCCAGGCAGGCCAGGATCGCCAGCGCCTCGCCGCCCTGCGCCGCCCCGGTCATCAGTGCGACGCCGGCCAGGCCAAAGGCCAGCCCGGCCACCTTGGAGCGGGTGATCCTTTCGTCGGCGGTGAACAGATGCGCCACCAGCACGGTCCAGAGCGGCGTGGTCGCATTGACGATCGCCGCCAGCCCGCCCCCGATCCGCCCCTGCGCCAGCGCCAGCAGGGTAAAGGGCACGGCGTTGTTCAGAACGCCCATGACCAGCAGCGCAGGCCAGGCCCCCTGCGGCACGCCAAGGCCCCGCGCCCGCGAGGCCAGCCCCAGGATCGCCGCGGCCAGCGCCACCCGGCCGCAGACCACCGTCAAGGGCGGCAGGCCGGCCAGTGCCAGCTCGACGAACAGGAACGACCCTCCCCACAAAAGCGAGAGGGTCGCCAGCAAGATCCAGTCCGTCCGGCTCATCGCGCCCTCCGCTTCGGCGCAGGTCTAGCCCACCGACGCCCTGCGCGCGACCCGATCCTTGCGCTTACTTGACCCGCGTCCAGGTGCCGCCGTCACGGCAGATGCCCAGAACGCATCCCGACACCGTCAGGCCGTTGCCGCTCAGCTGCATTTCGCCGTTGTAGGTCTTGTCGCGGTCGGGCGAATAGATCTGGCCATCGTCGTAAAGGCCGTCGGCATAGGCGACCATATCCCAGACGATCTGGCGGCCGACGTTGGGGCTGTCGATTTCCTTGCCCGCGCCGTCAAAGGCCTTGACCAGCGTGCCGCAGAACGCCGGGCCGCAGGGCTTGATCTGGACATGGCCGAAGTTGCCGTTGTCGTCGGGCTTGGTCTTCCAGGTGCCGACCACCGGATCGGCAGCAAACGCCGCCGTGCCCAGGATTGCCATCAGCGCGGCCAGTGCAAGTTTCTTCATCGGGGTCCTCCTCCCAGATCGTGATCGGCCATGCTTTGCGCCGCCGCCGCCACCGATCAAGCGTGACGTTGGGTCCCTTTCCTTTGCCGCCGCGCCATGGCATGGGGCGCGGCGAAAAGACCGGAGGCCGCCATGATCCTTTATCCCGCCATCGACCTGAAGGACGGCCAGTGCGTCCGCCTGTTGCGCGGCGAGATGTCGGCGGCAACCGTGTTCGGCGACGATCCGGCGGCACAGGCGCTGCGCTTCCAGCAGGCGGGCTGCGAATGGCTGCACCTGGTCGACCTGAACGGCGCCTTTGCCGGCGCGCCCGTCAATGGCGCGGCGGTCGAGGCGATCCTGGCGCGGGTGACCGTGCCCTGCCAGCTGGGCGGCGGCATCCGCGACATGGCCACCATCGCGATGTGGCTGGACAAGGGGCTGGCGCGGGTGATCCTGGGCACGGTGGCGGTGGAAAACCCCGCCCTCGTGCGCGAGGCGGCGCGCGCCTTTCCCGGCCGCGTCGCGGTGGGCATCGACGCCCGCAAGGGCCGCGTGGCGACCAAGGGCTGGGCCACCGAAACCAACGTGATGGCGACCGACCTTGCCCGCAGCTTCGAAGACGCCGGCGTGGCCGCCATCATCTACACCGACATCGACCGCGACGGCGCCATGCAGGGGCCGAACATCGAGGCGACCGAGGCCCTCGCGCGTGCCGTCTCGATCCCGGTGATCGCCAGCGGAGGCGTCTCCCGCATGGAGGACCTGCTGGCCCTGCGCGCGACCGGCGTCATCGCCGGCGCAATCTCGGGCCGCGCGCTTTATGACGGGGCCATCGACCTGGCGCAGGCGCTGGCCAGCCTGCGCTGACCGCTCAGCCCCGGGGGCCGCGCAGGGCGATTCGGGCCATCAGGCCCAGCCCGGCCAGGCCCGCGGTAACCGCGAAGGGCAGGCTGACGTCGACGGATTCCAGGATCGCCCAAAGCGACGGGGCGCCGAAGGCCACCATCACCGGCACGATCAGCACCGGCAGATGCCGCCACAGCGGTTGCCGCGCGGCCCATGGCCCCGGGCCCGCCCGCCGCATCAGCCACCAGAGTGCCAGCAGCAGTACCGGCAGCACAGCCCGCAGCGGGGTTGGAAACGTCACGGCCTGAATCACGCCCACCGCCAGCGCCAGAACCGGCGCGACCCAAAGCACCCAGCGGCGCGGTTCGGGCCGCCCAAGCCGCCCGATCAGCCACAGCGCCACGGCGACCCCGACCGCCGGCAGCGCCAGATAGACCAGCAGCCCGTCCGGCCCCGGCAGCACCGGGCGCTCCAGCGGCCAGAACAGCGACCAGACCATGAACAGCACGCCCGCCGCCAGCCACAAGAGCACCCGCCGCCTCAGCGACAGCGGGGAAAGCCCGCCGCCCAGGATCAGCCCGCCGGTGATCAGGGCGTGCCAGGCGACCGGCGTCCAGACCAACTGGAACGGAAAGGCGTCGTAGATCGTGCCGACCACGATGCCTTCCAGCAAATAGCCCAGCACCGCCCCACCCAGGAACACCGCCGCCCAGCCGCCAGCCCCGGTCCACAGCACCATCGACAAGGCGCAGGCCGCGCCGATGGAATAGGCGACCCAGGTCATCAGCCAGTCCGGCACCGAGATGCCGTCGGGCGGGACGATCCAGAACATGTTCTCCGAGGCCCAGGTGGCGATGAAGCCCAAGGCCAGGGATACGGCCATGTAGCGCAGTCCCTGCATGGGCCGGATACTGGCACTTGGCCTACGTCTGGTCCAGTCTGCGCTGCGCAGGCAAGCGGAAATCGGCAATCGCGGCCCTCCGGGGGTCGGGACTGGCCAAATCCCTTGCCCCGCGCTAAGACCGCCCCATGCTGAAGACCCGCGTCATCCCCTGCCTCGACGTCGCCGATGGCCGCGTGGTCAAGGGCGTGAACTTCGTCGACCTGGTCGACGCCGGCGACCCGGTCGAGGCCGCGCGCGCCTATGATGCGGCGGGCGCGGACGAGTTGTGTTTCCTGGACATCCACGCCACCCACGAAAACCGCGGCACGATGTTCGACCTTGTCACCCGCACGGCCGAGCAATGCTTCATGCCGCTGACGGTGGGCGGCGGCGTGCGCAGCGCCGAGGACGTGCGCGCCCTGCTGCTGGCCGGCGCCGACAAGGTCTCGTTCAACTCGGCCGCGGTGGCCGACCCCGACGTGGTCGCGCGCAGCGCCGACCGGTTCGGTTCGCAATGCATCGTGGTGGCGATCGACGCCAAGACGGTGGCACCCGGGCGGTGGGAGATCTTCACCCACGGCGGCCGCCGGCCCACCGGCATCGACGCGGTGGAATTTGCCTGTACGGTTGCGGCCAAGGGCGCGGGCGAAATCCTGCTGACCTCGATGGACCGAGACGGCACGAAACAGGGCTTCAACCTGCCGCTGACCCGCGCCATCGCCGACGCGGTGACCATCCCGGTGATCGCCTCGGGCGGGGTCGGCACGCTGGACCACCTGGTCGAGGGCGTAACCATCGGCCACGCCAGCGCAGTGCTGGCGGCCTCGATCTTTCACTTCGGCACCTTCACCATCGGCCAGGCCAAGGCCCACATGGCCGCCGCCGGCATCCCGATGAGGCTCTCGTGACCCACCCGCTTGACCGGCTGGCCGCCACCATCGCCGCCCGCAAGGGCGCCGATCCCGAAACCTCGTGGACGGCCAAGCTCTTGGCCAAGGGCCCCGAGAAATGCGCCGAGAAATTTGGCGAAGAGGCTGTCGAGGCGATCATCGAAGCGGTCAAGGGCGACCGTGCCCGACTGACGGCCGAAGCGGCGGATGTGCTTTATCACCTGCTGGTGATGCTGGCCGCACGCGACGTGAGCCTGGCCGAAGTGACCGCCGAACTGGACCGCCGCGAGGGTACCTCCGGCCTTGCCGAGAAAGCCGGACGCCAGGTCTGAAGCAATTGCCGCCTGACGGCGAAGCCTTTCCTCTCGTCGTCGCGCGTGCGCGCTCCTCCTCGGGCGATGGGGGGCCAGCCCCCCAACCCCCCCCGGGGTACTTGCACCGGACTGCAGGGGCGTGGACTTCATTCTGGTGAAAATACCCCGGGGAGCTCGAGGGGCAGGGCCCCTCGTCAGGCGACATCGGCAAAGGGAACCGTCGCCAGCCAAAACGAAAAAGGCTTGCGGCGGCAGCCGCGCTATTGCTTCACCGACCGAAGATCACAGACCCAACCGAGGGATCTCGATCGCCGGACAGCGGTCCTGCACCGCCAGCAGCCCGGCCGCGCGCGCCCGCTCCAGCGCGGCATCGTCGGTGACGCCCAGTTGCAGCCAGACCGCTTTGGCCCCGATGGCGATCGCCTCATCCACCACCGCACCCGCCTCTTCGCTGCGGCGAAAGACCTCGACCATGTCGACCGGGCCGTCCTTCTCGACGACCTCGGCCAGCGAGGCGCGGACGGTTTCGCCCAGGGCCGACTGGCCCGCCTGGCCCGGGTTCACCGGGATCACGCGATAGCCCTTGCGGGCCAGGAAGGCCGCGACGCCATGGCTGGGGCGGTCGGGTTTCGGCGACCAGCCGACCAAGGCGATGGTGCGGACAGAGGTCAGGATGCGGCGGATGGTTTCGGTATCGCTCATGGCGCCAGCCAAGCAGAAAAAGGCGCCCAGGCCAAGGGCCGGGCGCCGAAGTTGCGGAACGAGGGACAGTGAAATCAAGGTGCGGGGGTTCCGGTCCCGCATCTCTCCACCATGATTTAGAACCCTTGCCGCAAGGTTAAAGACCTGTCGCGGTTTCGTGATGCCGGGCTACGCCCCGGCCCGGCTCGCCGCGGCAAAAAGCGCCACCGCGGCGGCGTTCGACACGTTCAGGCTGCCGAAGGCGCCGGCGCAGGGGATGCGGGCGATCAGGTCGCAGGTCTCGCGCGTCTTTTCGCGCAGGCCCGGCCCCTCGGCCCCCAGCACCAGCCCCACCGCCCGGGTGCCGACCTGGGCCAGCGCCTCTCCGATCGTCAACGGCGCCTCGCCGTCCAGCCCGATCATGACGAAGCCTGCATCCTTCAGCTCGACCATCGCCTCGGCCAGGTTGGTCACCCGCAGGTAGGGCTGGCGCTCCAGCGCGCCCGAGGCGGTCTTGGCCAGCGCGCCGGTCTCGGGCGCCGAATGGTGGCGCGGGGCGACCACGGCGCGGGCGCCGAAGACCTCGGCGCTGCGCAGGACGGCGCCGGCGTTGTGCGGGTCGGTCACCCGGTCCAGCAGTACAACCAAGGGCGCCCCGGTGCCCGACACCGCCACGTCGATCAGCCGCCCCCAGTTCAGCGGCCGCACTTCCAGCGCCGCCCCCTGGTGGACCGAGCCCTCGTCGATCGGCACGTCAAAGCTGCGCGGATCGGTGATCTCGGGCGTCATGCCGCTGGCCTCCACCGCCTCGGCCAGCTTGTCATGCGCGTTCTTGGTCAGCACCAGCCGCAGCTTTTCGCGCGCGGGGTTCACCAGCGCATCGCGCACCGCATGCAGGCCGAACAGCCAGACCGTCTCTTTCGCCTCGACGCGGGCGCGGCGCTCCTTGTCCACCACCCATTGCGGCTTTTTCGATCCGGGCTTCATCGGCATTCTCCTTGTGCGGCCCGCCCCCTATAGCGTTGACCGCGCGCCCGATCCACCCTTGACGCCCCCCCTGCCCTTGGCTAAACCCCGCGCCATTCGGGTGACGAGCTGCAAGGTGCGGCAGCGGACTGTAACTCCGCCGGGGCGACCCACGCCTGGTTCGATTCCAGGGTCACCCACCATCCCCCTTCCGGGGGACGTGCAAAAGGGCCGGTCCGCAAGGACCGGCCCTTTGTTCTGCCGTGCAAGCCCCCCGTTACAGCAGGAAGTCGCCTGCGGTGATGACCAGGCCCGCCCCGATGTCGATCACCAGGTCGGCGACCCGGTCGCCGTTGGTATCGCCCAGCACCTGGCCCGTTGCGGCATCGTAACGCAGCTGGCCCGCCCGGGAAAACGCCGCGCCGCCGATGAAGCTGAAGGCATTGTCGCGCCCGCCGGCAATCGCGTCGATGGCCGACAGGTCGATCCGGTCGCTGCCATGGGTGAAATCGCCGATCTCGTCGCCCAGGGTCTCGGCCGTGCTGCGGTAGATGAAGCGGTCGGCGCCGGCGTTGCCCACCAGCACATCGGCCCCAAGGCCGCCGGTCAGACGGTCGCCCGCGCTGCCCCCCGCCAGGATGTTGGCGCCGGCCGAACCCACCAGCACCACCGCTGCCGCGGCGAAGGTGGCGTCCACGTTCTCGAACCCGGTCGCCGTGCCGCTGTCGCCCGAGATCTGGTCGGCGGCCCCAAGGTTGACCGTGACCCCGCGCGCCACCGACAGCGTGTCCACCCCCGCACCGCCCGATTGCACCCGGTCGATCGCGTCGAAGACGATCACATCGTCGCCGTCGCCGCCATACAGGCTGTCGGCCCCCGCGCCGCCGTCGATGGTGTCATTCCCGGCCCCGCCCGACAGGCTGTCGCGCCCGCCAAGGCCGCTCAGCGATTCGGAGGCCGCCGTGCCGGTCAGCACGTCATTCCCGGGGGTTCCGACCAGAAACGTCTCATCCGCGCCGGTGATGGTGACGGCAATCTGCTGCGCGGTGCCGTCGATGCTGAAGACGGTGAACACCTCGGTCATCACGTCGGACGCCGTCAGCGCCTGCACCGCGGCCGAGCCATTGGCCAGCGTATAGGTCCAGTGCCCGTCGGCGGTGATCGTCAGGCTGCCAAAACCACCCTGGATCGGCACGGCGGGCACCTGAAAGCCCGATTCCCCGGCATCCGCATCGGCGATGATCAGCTGGCCGTCGGTCACCAGTTGCCCGTCCTCGTCCACCGCGCCCACGGTGATGCCGGCGATCACCGGCAGGTCGTTGGTCCCGATCATGTTCACGATGAAGGCATGCGGCACCACGCTGGTGCCATCGGTCACGAAATAGTCGATGCGCAGGCTGCGCACCTGCCCGGCGGGAATCGATTGCCAGACCGCTGCGGTGCTGTCGACGACAAAGCTGCGAAAGGTCGCATTGTAGGAGATGCCCTCGGGCAGCACCTCGGGAATGCCGACCGCGGTCACCAGAAAGCTGTCGGGGTCGAACACATTCAGGGTGTCGGCCGCGGATATCACCAGCGTGTCTTCCAGCGCGTTCAGGACGATGGGGCCGCTGACGACGGGGGGCAGGTTGTCTGCCATGAAAGTCTTCCTTTGCTTGCCGGTCCGTTGATGCGCCCCTGCGACCCCGGCAAGGTCTAGCGAAAGCGCCCGCGTTTCCGCCGCCAACCCTATGGGATCATGGCCTTTCCCCCTATGGACCAAGGTCCGATGATTTGCCCCCTGCGGCCCTTTGCCCCCGTTTGTCGCGGTTCCCCCTGCCCTTCACGCCGGGAATCGGGCATGGTCGCTGCCCGTGCCCCGACCGAAAGCCCGCTTGCCATGCGTTCCTTCCGCTTTACCCACGCCATTGTCCGCCGCCCCGCCGCGTCGATCACCCATGGCCTGCGCGCCGTCGACACCGGCACACCCGACCTGGCCCTGATGGAGACCCACCACCGCGCCTATGTCTCTGCCCTGCGCGCCACCGGGGCGCAGGTGACGGTGCTGGACGCGCTGGAGGCCTTTCCCGACAGCGTGTTCGTCGAGGATACCGCGCTGTGCCTGCCCGAGGGCGCGGTGGTGATGCGGCCCGGCGCCCCCTCGCGCCTGGGCGAGGCGGCCGAGATGGCGCCGCACCTGGCCGCGCTTTACTCCCAGGTCCGCCGGATCGAGGGCGCCGACAGCTTCATCGAGGGCGGCGACATCCTGGTGACGGAAACCGAGATCCTGGTCGGCCGCAGCGCCCGCACCAATGCCGCCGGCATCGCCGAACTGGCCCGCCTGGTGGCGGACTGGGGGCACCAGGTGCGCGAGGTGCATACGCCCCCCGGCGTCCTGCACTTCAAGACCGATTGCAGCCTGATGGATGCCGAGACGATCCTG
>JAGPCN010000278.1 GCA_018058035.1 Fuscovulum sp. | reverse complement strand
GGGCGACAACCTGAAGTTCGTGGTCGAGCTGATCGCCCCGATCGCGATGGAAGAGAAACTGCGCTTCGCCATCCGCGAAGGCGGCCGCACCGTCGGCGCCGGCGTCGTCTCGAAAATCATCGCCTGACGACAGCCCACGGCGCGTCGGAAATCACAGGGGGCCGCCCATCCCGGGCGGCCCCTTTCTCTTTTGCGGCACGCGCCCAAGGGGCCAATTCGGGTGGCAATCTCGGGCACAGACAGCCTGTCGCCCTATGTGCCACAACGCACACTTCTGGTGCGATTCCCGAATATCTTTGCATCCTCGCACCGTTTCACGGTTTCGCGACCGGACGTGGGCCATGAAACCGCGCGTTTCCTTGCCTGACAGGCCCTTCGCCGCCGTTACGATTCCAGCCCGCACCGGTTTCCTCACACCCCGCGCAATCCCGCGTGAGCCGGGGCGAGCGTTCCGTGATTTCTCTTCCGTCCACCGCCCCCCCATGTTCCTGTCATCGGAGGCGAACCCGCCCCGTCACACAAGCCGGCCCGATCGGCCGGCCCAAGGATGAAAGGACCAGAACCATGAAACTTGCCGTTCTCTCCACCGCCCTCTTCGCCGCCCTCGCGCCCGCCGCCTTCGCCTCGACCGAGGCCGGCAACGGCCTGACCGCGACCCAGATCTACGAGATCCGCAGCCTGGTGCCGAATGCCGACCTGTCGAACCTGACCAAAGCCCAGGTCCTGGCGCTGGCCGACGCGCTGCACCACGGCGAGACCACGGACCAGGTGCAGCGCATCCGCGGCATCCTGAACTGATCGCGTCTCTGCGCCGCAAGGCAGGCCGTCCGCCCCCCGGGGCGGGCGGCCTTTCGCTGTCCGACCTTGGCGCGGTTGACGATTCGCCCCCCGCGCCGCAGACTTTCGCGCCATGACGCATGGGGGGAGCCAGCGATGTGTCAGGTCTTCGCCGGGCAGGACCCGGCCCGCTATGAATATGTCACCCGCCGATTGCGGTTGAACGGCCAGTCCACCTCGATCCGGCTGGAGCGCGCCTTCTGGGGCATCCTGGACCAGATGGCCGGCAAGGAGGGCACCTCGACCCCGGCCTTCCTGTCGAAACTGCATTCCGAAGTGCTGGAACAGCACGGCGAGGCGTCGAACTTCACCTCGCTGTTGCGCTGCGCCTGCACCATCCACCTGGGCGAATTCGACCAGATTCCGCAGGCCGCACAGGGCCGCATCGCCGCCGAATAGGAAAATGCCGCTGTAGTAGTCGGCTACTACCAGCCCCCGAAATTGGTCCGGTAACCTTACCAGATCAAGGCAATAGCGGGGGTGCCATGGCAAAGCTGATACATTCGATGGTGCGCGTCCTGGACGAGGCGCGCTCGGTCGCCTTTTATGGCACCGCCTTTGGCCTGACGGTGGCCGACCGGCTGGATTTCGACAGCTTCACGCTGATCTACCTGTCGAACCCCGAACAGACCTTTGAACTGGAGCTGACCGTCAACAAGGGCCGGGCCGAACCCTACGACCTGGGCAACGGCTATGGCCACATCGCCGTCAGCGTGCCCGATGCCGAGACCGAGCACGCAAGGCTGACCGCCGCGGGCCTGGCGCCGCGCAAGATCGTCGATTTCCGCAACGGCGAGGTGCTGGTGGCCCGGTTCTTCTTCATCGCCGACCCCGACGGCTACCAGATCGAGGTCATCCAGAGAGGCGGCCGGTTCCTCTGAGGAGGGAGAACCGGACCGCACAGACACGCAAGGGAGGAAACGCATGACGAAACATCAGTTGCGGGGGCTGACCCGGCGTCAGCTCTTGTCGCGCAGCCTGGCCGCGGCCGGGTCCATCGCGATCACCGGGGCGGGCTTTGTCGCCGCGCCGAACGCCGCCTGGGCGGTCGAGGTCAAGATCATCACGCCGGCGCAGATGGCGACGCTGATGCAGATGGCGCGCGACATCTATCCGCACGACCAGGTGGCCGACAGCTTCTATGCGGTCGCGGTGAAGGGCTATGACGCCGAAGACCGCAAGGCCCTGGTCGAGGCCGGCATCGCCGAACTGGACGCCGCCGCCAAGGCGCTTGGCCATGCCGACTACGTCTCGATCGGATGGGAGGAAGACCGCGTGAAGGTGCTGCAAAGCCTTGAGACCACGGCGTTCTTTCAGACCGTCCGGGCGGGCCTGGTGACGGGGCTGTACAACCAGAAGGACCTCTGGCCGATCTTCGGCTACGAGGGCGAAAGCTATTCCAAGGGCGGCTACATCGAACGCGGCTTCAACGACATCGACTGGCTTTAAGGGGGGCGGCACATGGCAACGTTCGATCTGAACGACGACTCGGTGGTCGTCATCATCGGCACCGGCGCGGGCGGCGGGGTTCTGGCCAACGAACTGGCGCAGAAGGGCGTCAAGGTCGTGGCACTGGAGGCCGGCGGCAGGTACCTGCCCGAGGACTACATCAACGACGAATGGGACAGCTTTACCCAACTGGCCTGGCTGGATGCCCGCACCACCAGCGGCGACTGGCGGGTCGCTCGCGATTTCAGCGGTCTGCCGGCCTGGATCGTCAAGGCCGTGGGCGGCACCACGACCCACTGGGCGGGGGCCTCGATCCGCTTCCAGGAGCATGAGTGGAAAGCGCTGACCACCTATGGCGCGGTCGAGGGCGCCAACCTGCTGGACTGGCCGATCGACGGCGCAGAAATGGCGCCCTGGTACGACAAGGCCGAGACCAAGCTGGGCGTCACCCGCACCGGAGACCGCGCCGGCCTGCCGGGCAACAACAACTACCTGGTGTTCGAAAAGGGCGCGCTGGCGCTTGGCTACAAAGAGGTTCACACCGGCCGGATGGCGATCAACTCGGCCGAATACGATGGCCGGATGGCCTGCCAGCAGACCGGCTTCTGCTTTCAGGGCTGCAAATGGGGCGCCAAGTGGTCGGCCGCCTATACCGACATCCCGGCGGGCGAGGCGACCGGCAACCTTGAGGTGCGCGACCGGTCGCACGTCGCTCGCATCCTGCACGACGACAGCGGCAAGGTGACGGGGGTCGAGTATTTCGACAAGGACGGCGTCTTGCAGATGCAGAAGGCGCGCGTGGTCTGCGTGGCGGGCAACAGCTTTGAAAGCCCGCGGCTGTTGCTGAACTCGGCATCGTCGATGTTCCCCGACGGGCTGGCCAACAGCTCTGGCATGGTGGGCCGCAACTACATGCGCCACACCACCGGGTCGGTCTATGCGATCTTCGATCGTCCGGTGAAGATGTGGCGCGGCACCACCATGGCCGGCATCGTCCAGGACGAGGCGCGGCACGATCCCAGCCGCGGCTTCGTCGGCGGCTATGAGCTTGAGACCCTGTCGCTGGGCCTGCCGTTCATGGCGGCCTTCCTGAACCCCGGCGGCTGGGGCCGCAGCTTCACCACGGCGCTGGACCACTATGCCAACATGGCCGGCATGTGGATCGTGGGCGAGGACATGCCGCAGCTTGGCAATGGCGTCACCCTGTCCGAAACCAAGGACCAGCACGGCCTGCCCGTGGCGAACGTGCATTTCGACGACCACCCGAACGACGTGGCGATGCGCAACCACGCCACCCGCCAGGGCGTCGCGATCTACGAGGCGGTCGGGGCCACCCGCGCCTTCCCGACGCCGCCCTATCCCAGCACGCACAACCTGGGCACCAACCGGATGTCGGAAAAGCCACAGGATGGCGTGGTGAACAAGTGGGGCCAGACCCACGACATCGCCAATCTGTTCGTCTCGGACGGCTCGCAGTTCACCACCGGCGCGGCCGAGAACCCGACGCTGACCATCGTCGCCCTGGCCATCCGCCAGGCCGACCACATCGCGGCCGAGATGAACGCCGGCACGATCTGAAGACAGCCTGCTGCGGCCCGGGTTCCGGCCCGGTCCGCAGCGGGCAGGCGGGCGCTGCTGCTCCCCGCGGGCGCCCGCCGACTTGGCCCGCCTAGCGGACCTGCATCGTCACCGGCTGCGTGCGCGACACCGACAGGCACAGGAAACCGCCGTCGGCGCGGGCCAGTTCGGTCCGGCAGGCATCGCCGTCGCGGGCGACGCGGGCCACCATCTCGTCGCCGTCGTCCAGGTTGCCGTAGAAGAACACGTCGCGCCGCGCCGCCATCGGCGGGTTCGCGGTGCCGCGCGCCTCTTTCCACTCGGCCGCGCGGGCCAGGTGAACGAAGTTGCGGAAGTAGAACAGGTCGGCGGCGTTGAAGTCGGCCAGCCGGTTCGCCTCGTGCCGCAGCACGGGCGCGGCCTCGGCCAGCCGCTGGTCCTTCATCGCGTGGTGCTGCGCCAGCCAGCCATCGACTGCCGCCGCGTCCAGGTCTTCCGCCTGCCACAGCGTCCGCACCTTGGACAGCTTCTTGTTCGACCCGGCCGTGTCGCGCCTGACCAGCGAGGTCAGCAGACGCACCGTCATCACCGGTCGCCCATCGGCGGAAAACACCGTCTCACCAATGGCATGCGGCTTGCGCACCGCCACCATGCGGGTTTCCGCCGTGATCTTCGCGTCCTCGCCCACCGGGTGGTCCAGGTCGGTCTCGGTCGACAGCGCCATCACCGCGGCATAGATCCGCCGCCCGTCGTCATCCAGCCAGCGCGATGGCGGCAGGCCCAGGCTGGCGCCGATCTTGGCCCACAGCGCGTGCAGCGCCTCGCCCAGGGCCCAGGTTTCCGACAGCGTATAGACGTCCAGGCTGGGCAGCCCCGCGATCACCGTCATTCCTCGTCCTCCGCGCCCGTGAACACCAGTGCGATCGGCGTGCCGATCTGGCGCGGCGGGTCCGACAGGTGGTTCTCGTAGCGGTCCCGGTAGAAGGCCACCATCCGCTCTTCGGCCTCGGCCTGGGTCATGTCGGGCAGCACATCCGGCCCCACCTCCAGCGTGACCGCGACCCTGTCCTCGAGGATCCGCGACCGCCCGAAGAACAGCCGCGAGGGCCTACGCCGCGCCAGCGCCGCGGCCCCCATCCCCAGGCTCAGCGGCAGGCCATGCACCCTGACCAGCTGGCGCGACCCGCCCGAATGGCCATCGGGCAGGATCGACAGCACCAGTTGATTGCGCGTCATCTTCTTGGCCAGGCCCAGGAACTTCAGCGCCACTTCCGATGCCGTCGCCGAGGTCGAGAAATGGTCGAACCGCCGCGAGGTGCGCGTGGTGTTGGAAATCGTCACGCCGGGCAGCC
>JAGPCN010000277.1 GCA_018058035.1 Fuscovulum sp. | reverse complement strand
GGCGTGGGGGTTCGGCTTGCCCTCATAAGCGCCTTCGCGGATCGGCAGGGGGGTGATGCCCTCGGACAGGGTGGCCGAGGGGATGGGGCCGAGGTTCGACAGGAACTGTTCGAACCAGCGTTCGAGGTTGAGGCCGTTCCACAGGATCAGGTCGGCGTCCTGCGCGGCCACGAGGTCGCCGGGGGTGGGTTCGTAGCCGTGGATCTCGGCCCCCGGTTTGGTGACCGAGACGACGGTGGCATGGTCGCCGGCCACGTTGCGGGCCATGTCGGCCAGCACGGTAAAGGTGGTGACCACCTTGAATTCGTCGGCGTGCAGGGGCGTGGCAAGGAACAGCGCGGCAAGGAACGGGCGGAACATGGGTGGCTCCGGTTGCGGTTTGCCCATGAAGATGGGAACCGTTCGCAGAAGTCAAATGGGAATGAGAACGGTTCGCAGAAAGGTGAGGGCGCTTGCAGTGCGATCAGGGGCGGGCGGGCTTTAGCCGGTCGCGCAGAGCGCCCAGGATGTCGCGCAGGTCGATGATCTGCGCCATCTCCAGCCCTGTCCGTTCTACAAAGGCGCGCGGTACCTGGGCGGCGCGGTCGGCCAGGGCGCGGCCCTCGGGCGTCAGAGTGATGCGGACCTGGCGTTCGTCGCGGTCGTCACGGGCGCGGGTCAGCCAGCCGGCAGCCTGCATCCGCTTGAGCAGCGGGGTCAGCGTGTTCGATTCCAGTCGCAGCGCGGTGCCGATGGTGCCCACGGTCTGACCGTCTTGCGCGGCCAGTTGCGACAGGACCAGGTACTGCGGATAGGTCAGGCCCAGCGGCTCCAGCAGCGGCGCATAGGCGGCGTGCATGGCATGGGCGGCAGAGTGCAGCGCAAAGCAGAGCATGTCGGAGGGGGCGAGTGTCATGCGCGCAAGTTAGATCGCGCGCGATTGAAACGCAAGCGATTGACACTCTCGCCCTGTGGGTGTATATCGCACACGATCAAATCGTATACGATGGGAGTCGCGAATGTCGGTCGACGCAAAATACTGGACCGAGGCCAAGGCCACTGGCGGCGGTCGCAACGGGATTGCCGGCCTGGTGAACGGCCAGCTGACGGTGACCATGACCAGCCCGAAGGAACTGGGCGGGTCGGGCCTGGGCCACAACCCCGAAGAGCTGTTCGCCACCGGCTATGCTGCCTGTTACCTGGGCGCGATGCGCTTTGCCGCGGCCTCGGAAAAGCTGGGCACGGTGCCCGATACCGCCACGGTGAACGCCCATGTCGGCATTGGCCCGCGGTCGGACGGCGGGTTCGGGCTGAAGGTGCGGCTGGTGGTCAGCCTGCCGGGCGTGGATCGCGCCACGGCGGAAAAGATCGCCGAGCGTGGCCACTTCATCTGCCCCTATTCCAATGCCACCAAGGGCAACATCGAAGTCGTCACCGAGATCGCCTGAAACGCTGGTCGACCTTGACGCGCGGACCTGCTGCGCTTCCTTCTTGGGGGCCGGAGGGCGCGCATTGTATGACCTGAGCTTTCACCCTGACCACAACCTGTTCCTGCTGCGGTTTTCTGGCCGGCTGACGATCTCCGAGGGCAAGGCCGCTTTCCTGGACATCATGCGCCACGACGGATTTCATCCGGACGTCCGGATGTTCACCGACACCCGCGCGGTCACCGAGGCGGTGGTGGACTTTGCTGGCATCTTCGCCGCCGTGCAAAGCGTTCTGGGCCTGATGAACCGCCTTGGCCCCGAGGCACTCAGCGTGATCCTGGTGGGCAACGACACGCATTTCGGCATGGCGCGGATGCTGGAACAGGTCGTCGACGCATTGGCGCGGCTGCAGATGCGGGTGGTGACATCGGTCGCCGAAGGGGCCGCGCAGATGGGGTTCGCAGAAGCCGCCCTGGAGCAGATCCTTCGCGCCGGAGAAGACTTGCCGCCCGCGACTCCGGGGGACTAGTCTGCCTGACAGAACCGATGAGGGTGCCATGACAAGGCCGCAACCGACACCGGCCGGCATTGCTGCTGTGATGGACGACAGCCGCGGTGCGGTGGCATAGCGCGCTCGTCGTCGCATTTCATGCGCTCCTCGCCTGATCAGCGAGGAGTGCATGCAGTGCGCGAGGAGCGGGCGGTCAGGACCGGACCAGCTTTTCGTATTCGGTGGCGACGCGGCGGGTCAGGTCGCCGACCTCGAAGGTGAAGTCGCCGATCTGGCCCACGGGGGTGACCTCGGCCGCGGTGCCGGTCAGCCAGCACTGTTCGAAGGTCGCCAGTTCCTCGGGCATGATGTAGCGTTCGTGGACCTTGATCTGCATGTCCTTCAGCATCCCGATCACGGTTTGCCGGGTGATGCCGTTCAGGATGCAGTCGGGATTGGGCGTATGCACTTCGCCGTCCTTGACGAAGAAGATGTTGGCCCCGGTCGCCTCGGCCACGTAGCCGCGGAAGTCGTAGAACAGCGCGTCCGAGCAGCCCTTGGCCATCGCGGCGTGCTTCGACATGGTGCAGATCATGTAGAGGCCCGCGGCCTTGGCGGCGGTGGGGATGGTTTCCGGGCTGGGGCGCTTCCACTTGGCGATGTCAAGCTTGGCGCCCTTCATCTTGGCGTCGCCGTAATAGGCGCCCCAGGACCAGCAGGCGATGGCCAGGCGGACCGGATTGCCAAGGCTGGCGACGCCCATTTCATCGCCTGCGCCCCGGAAGGCGACGGCGCGGACATAGGCGTCGGTCAGGCCGTTGGCCTTGAGCACCGCTTCCTTGGCGGCGTCGATTTCCTCGGCGGTGTAGGGGATCGGCATGTCCAGCAGGCGGCCGGATTCCAGCAGGCGCAGCGAATGTTCGTGGCCCTTGAAGATCTTGCCGTTGTAGCAGCGCTCGCCTTCGAACACCGACGAGGCATAGTGCAGGGCATGGGTCAGGATGTGGACGTTCGCCGCACGCCACTCCACCAGCTTGCCATCCATCCAGATGAACCCGTCGCGATCGTCATAGGCTGCCATTTCATCCTCCGCCTTTGCGAATGTTGCGCCTGAAAGGTCCGCATCGGACAGATTCTTGCGCGAAATCGGGTGAGGGTTACGGGTTGTGACTTGGAATGTCAACAAGGCTGACGTAAATTCATCGCCAGAACGGAGGCGACGATGGCACAGGCACCTGGCGGCGAAGGCCTGCTTTACCTGACGGACGAACAACTGCGTAAGGGGATCGAGGCGATGTTCTTCGCCTATCGCGGCTTTACCGCCGACCCCGACCGCATCCTGTCGGGCATGGATTACGGCCGGGCGCACCACCGGGCGATCCACTTCATCCACCGCAGCCCGGGGACGACGGTGTCGAACCTGCTGACGATCCTGGGGGTGACGAAGCAATCCTTGAACCGGGTGCTGCGGACGCTGATCGACGACGGGCTGGTGAAAAGCGAAAAGGGCAAGGTCGATGGGCGCGAGCGGCACCTGTTCCTGACGCCCAAGGGGGCCGAGCTGGAGCGCGCGCTGAGCGACGCGCAGCGGGCACGGATGCGGGCGGCCTATCGCGCGGCGGGGCCTGCGGCGGTGGCGGGCTTCCGGCAAGTGCTGGAGGCGATGATGGACCCGGAAATGCGCAGCGCCTACAACCGTCTGAAGGAGGGCGGGGCATGAACGCGGACGCGCATCTGCTGGTGGTGGACGATGACGAACGGATCCGGGGGCTGTTGCAGAAGTTCCTGATCCGCAACGGCTTTCTTGTCTCGGTCGCGCGCGATGCGGCGCAGGCGCGGCGGCTGTTGAGTGGCCTTGAGTTCGACCTGATCGTGCTGGACGTGATGATGCCGGGCGAGGATGGCATCAGCCTGACGCGAGACCTGCGCAAGCGTAGCCAGGTGCCGATCCTGCTGTTGACCGCCAAGGGCGAGGCCGCGAACCGGATCGAGGGCTTTGAGGCTGGCGCCGACGACTATCTGGTCAAGCCGTTCGAGCCGAAGGAGCTGCTTCTGCGGATCAACGCGATCCTGCGTCGCGTGCCGCAGGCGCGCACGGCCGAGCCGGCGCCCAAGGTGCTGCACCTGGGCGCGGTCCGCTATGACATTGACCGTGGAGAGCTGTGGCGGGGCGAGGCTTTGGTGCGGCTGACCGCGACCGAGGCGGCGCTGATGCGCCTGTTCGCGCAGGCGCCCGGAGAGCCGATCAGCCGCGAGCGGCTGGTGGGCGACCTGGGCCGCGAGGACGTGGCGCAGGAGCGCGCGGTCGACGTGCAGATCACCCGGCTGCGCCGCAAGATCGAGGACGACCCGAAATCCCCGCGCTACCTGCAGACGGTGCGGGGCGAGGGCTATCTGCTGGCACCGGACTGAGGGGTGGCCAGCCCCGGGGCCTTGCCCCGGACCCCAGGGTATTTTGGCCAGAATGAAGGCGGTGGTCGGGATTGCCGTCTTATCCCTTCTTTACGGTTTTCCGGGCAAAGGCGGAATGCTAGCGGTGCAACGTCGGATCAAGGGAGACGCGACGATGAGGATGAGGATTGCGGGCCTGGCCATCGGCCTGGTGCTTGGGGCGGGTGCGGCCTTGGCGCAGGACCTGGTCAGCTATGGCGAGGCCGGCGGCTGGGCCATTGCGGTGGACCCGACCCTGGGCAACGGTTGCCTGATGACCAGCGACTTTGACGACGGCTCGACCGTGCGGATCGGCTTCGACCGCAACGCCGGCCAGGGCTATGTGGCGACCTTCAACGCCAACTGGGGCGACATCGAGGATGGCGCCGAATATCCGGTGTCCTTCATGCTGGACGACCAGCAATATGACGGCACCGCGGTGGGCATGCATCTGGACGAGGTGCCGGGTGCGCTGATTTCGTTCGACAGTGCGGATTTCCTGGTCGATCTGGCGACGCGCTCGGTGCTGTCCTTGTCGAACGAGGGCGGCGAGGTGATGGCGATCGACCTGGCAGGCAGCCACGCGGCGATCGAGATGACCATCGCCTGCCAGGACGAGCAGGGCTGAGGCATGCTGGTCTTTGCCCATGCCGACGCGGAGGGGCACGTCACGCCCCCCGGCCACCCCGAGCGGGTGGAGCGGTTGGCGGCGGTGAAGGCCGGTTTGCTTGCGGTGACAGAGGGGGGCCTTGCGCTGGACCGGCGCGAGGCCCCCTTTGCCTTGCGCGACGAGGTGTTGCGCTGTCATCCGGCGGCCTATCACGACCGGCTCTTGGCGGCGGTGCCGGCAGAGGGCTGGGCGCAGCTGGATAGCGATACCTTCCTTTCGCCCGG
>JAGPCN010000042.1 GCA_018058035.1 Fuscovulum sp. | reverse complement strand
GCGGCCGCATCCGCCCGAACAGCGCCGCCAGAACGAAGGCCACGGTCGCCGCGACGATGATCGACGGCCCGGCGGGGGTGTCTTGCCACAGCGACAGCTGCAACCCCGCCAGCGCCGCCGCCGCCCCGAGCCCGGTGGCGCCAAGCGCCATGCCCTCGGGGCTGCGCGCCAGACCGCGGGCCGCCGCCGCCGGGATGATCAGCATCGCCGCGATCAACAGCGCCCCCACCACCTTCAGCGCCACCGCCACGGTGACCGCCATCGCCAGCACCAGCACCAGCCGCTCGCGATCCGGGTTCAGGCCGCCGGCATGGGCCAGGTCCTCGTTCAGGGTGGCAGTCAAAAGCGCCTGCCAGCGCCAGGCCAACAGCGCCGCGACCACCCCGGCCCCGCCCCAGATCAGCCCCAGATCACCGCGCGTGACCGCCAGGATGTCGCCGAAAAGATAGGCCGACAGGTCGGTGCGCACGGTCGGAAAGTAGCTGACCGCCACCAGGCCGAAGGCCAGCGCCGAATGCGCCAGCACCCCCAGCGTGGTATCCATCGCCCAGCCGCGCGCCGCCAGGCCCGCCACCGCAATCGCCATCGCCGCCGCCACCACCAGCGTGCCGGCCTGGATCGGCAGGTCGGTCGCCAGCGCCAGCGCCACCCCCAGCACGGCGGCATGCGCCGTCGCATCGCCGAAATACGCCATCCGCCGCCAGACCACAAAGGACCCCAAGGGCCCGGTCGCCAGCGCCAGCCCCACCCCCGCCAAAGCGGCGCGCACCAGGAAATCGTCAAGCATGGTCATGTCCGTGGTGATGATCGTGGTGATGATCATGCGGCGCGGCGTGGTCGTGGTCGTGGTCATGCCGGTAGAGCGCCAGCGCCCCCTTGGTGCCCAGGCCGAACAGCGCGCGATATTCCGGCGCCGAGGCTACCAGATGCGGGGCGCCCTCGCAGCAGACATGGCCGTTCAGGCAGATCACCCGGTCGCTGGCCGCCATCACCACATGCAGGTCATGGCTGACCATCAGCACCGCACAGCCGGTGTCGGCGCGCACCTCCTCGATCAGGCGGTAGAACGCGGCCTCGCCCGGCTGGTCCAGGCCCTGGGTCGGCTCGTCCAGCACCAGGACCTGCGGCCCCCCCAGCAGCGCGCGGGCCAGCAGAACCCGCTGCATCTGCCCGCCCGACAAGGCCGTCAGCTGCAGCCCTTCGGTCCCGGCCATTCCCGTTCGCGCCAGCACCGCCGCGGCCTGCGCATCGGTCGCGCGCACCGGCAGCGACAGGAACCGGCGCACCGTCATCGGCAGGCTGCGGTCGATCATCAGGCGCTGCGGCACATAGCCCACCCGCAGCCCCGGCGCGCGGTCGATCCGCCCCTCGGCCACCGGCACGATGCCCAGAAGCGCCCGGATCAGCGTCGACTTGCCCGATCCGTTCGGCCCGACGATGGTGACGATCTCTCCGGCCGCAAGCGCCAGCGACACGTCATGCAGCACCTCGGCCCCGCCCAGACGGACGCAGATGTGGCTTGCCGTCAGCAGCGCCGCCGTCATGCCGCAGCCCCCTGGCAGGCAGGGCAGAGGCCCAAGGCCTCGACGTTCGAGCCCTCGATGACAAAGCCCATCGCACTGGCCGCGCCTTCCAGCGCAGCGCGGACCGGGGCGCCCGGCGCCTCGGCCACGGTCTGGCAGGCGCGGCAGATCAGAAAGACCGGGGCATGCGCCTCTCCGGGGTGCATGCAGGCGGCAAAGGCGTTCAGCCGGCGGATGCGGTGAACCAGGCCCAGGCCCTCAAGGAATTCCAGCGCGCGATAGGCGACCGGGGGCTGGTTGCCAAAGCCTTCGGAGGCCAGCCGGTTCAGCACGTCATAGGCACCAAGCGCGCGGTGGCTTTCCAGCAGAATCTCCAGCACCCGCCGCCGCACCGGGGTCAGCCGCGCCTCGCCGTCGGCGGCCATCCGGTCGGCGCGGGCCAGCACATCAGCGGCGCAATGGGCGTGGTCATGGCTGCGGAACGCGGCGTCCGGGGCTTGGCAGCCGGGGCAGGGATCGGGGTGGGCATGTGCCATCAACAGGCCTCTTGACGTGTTATGATATTACATACATAACCCCACAGTCGCCGCATCGGAAGGGGTTGTCAATGCGTTATACCATATCATTCCTGCTGGCCAGCGCTGCCCTGACCACCGCCGCACTGGCCGAGCCGCCGCAAGTGGTGACCGACATTCCGCCGGTGCAGTCGCTGGTCGCCATGGTGATGGAGGGGGTGGCGGTGCCCTCTCTGCTGCTGCCCAAGGGTGCCTCGGAACATGCCTACCAGCTGCGGCCCAGCCAGGCCGCCGAGATCGCCGGGGCCGACCTGGTGGTCTGGATCGGGCCGGAGCTGACGCCCTGGCTGGACGGCGCGCTGGACACAAGGCCTGAAGACGCAGCCTCGCTGGCCCTGCTGGCCGCAGAGGGCACCGCCCTGCGCGACTATGGCGACGCGGGCGGGCATGACCACGGCGACCACGACGACGAGGGCCACGACCATTCCGGGCTGGACCCCCATGCCTGGCTTGACCCGGCGAACGGGCGCCTTTGGGTCGGGCTGATCGCGGCCGAACTGGCGCGGATCGACCCGGCGAACGCCGCCACCTATGCCGTCAACGCCGAAACGGCCGCACAAGCCATCGACGCCGCCGAGGCCCAGGCCGCCGCCCTGCTGGCCCCGGTTCGCGACCTCCCCTTTGTCGCCTTCCACGATGCCTACGGCTACTACACCGGGCACTTCGGGCTGACGCTGGCCGGAACCGTCGCGCTTGGCGATGCCTCGACCCCCGGGGCGCAGCGCCTGGCGGGCCTGCGCGACCTGGTCGAACACGACGGCGCCGTCTGCCTGTTCCCCGAGGTCGGCCACGACCCCGCCCTGATCGCGCAACTGGCCGAGGGGACGGGCGTGCGGATCGGCGGCGCGCTGGACCCGGCCGGCACCGCGCTGGACCCCGGGCCGCAAGCCTATGGCGCGCTGCTGACCGACATGGCGCAGGCGCTGGCCGACTGCCTGGGCGGCTAAAGCCCCGCCCGGGGGCTTGACCCGCCGCCCGCCTTGGGGCCACCAAGGCGCGGGGGGCATGCAGATGATCACCGAATTTGGCCGGATGGCCGATGGTCGCGCCGTTCAGGCAATCGACCTGCGCGGCGGCGCATTGTCGGTGCGGCTGCTGACGCTGGGATCGGCCTTGCAGGACGTCCGGGTGCAAGGCGTCGCGCATGGCCTGACGCTGGGGTTGCGATCCGTGGCCGACTATCAGGCCCCCGGCGGGCAATGGTTCGGCACCCTGGTCGGCCCGGTCGCGAACCGGCTGGCCGGGGCGGCGGCGCCGCTGGACTGCCGCGTCCTGGCGCTGACCCCGAACGAAGGGCCGAACCTGCTGCACTCGGGGCCCGGCGGGCTGCACGGGCGGTTGTGGCGGATCAAGGATCACCGCGACGACCGCGTGACCCTGGCCTTGCATCTGGCCGATGGCGAAGACGGCTTTCCCGGCAACCGCCGGATCACCGCGCGCTGGACGGTGGCAGCACCCGCCACCCTGCGGCTGGAGTTGCAGGCCGAAACCGACGCGCCAACGCTGTTCAACGCGGCGAACCACAGCTACTGGAACCTGGACGGAACGCCCAACTGGGCCGGCCACCATCTGCGCATCGCGGCCACCGGCTGGCTGCCCACCGGCCCCGACCTGCTGCCGACCGGAGAGGTCGCGCCGATGGCCGGCGCGATGGATTTCCGCAGCCCCCGCACGCCCCTGCCCGGCGATCCGCCGCTGGACACCAACTTCTGCCTGGCCCCGGCCCGGCGCGACCTGACGCCGGTGCTGTGGCTGACCGGCCGCAGCGGCCTGCGGATGGAGCTGGCCACGACCGAGCCGGGGATGCAGGTCTACGATGGCCGCGGCGCGATCCGGCCGGGCGGCGGCCCCTATGAGGGCCTGGCGATCGAACCGCAGGGCTGGCCCGACGCACCGAACCGCGCGGGCTTTCCCTCGATCCGGCTGGACCCGGGCCTGCCGGCCCTTCAGGTGACCGAGTGGCGGTTCTGCCGCTAGCCCGCGGCCAGCGGCCTAGATCAGCCCGGCGTTGCGGAACAGCGCCTTGACGTCGGCCTCGGGGCGGGCGCCGAAATGGCCGATCACCTCGGCCGCGGCGATGCAGCCCATGCGGCCCGCCACCTCGAGGCTGGCGCCAGTCGCCAGGCCGTAGATGAAGCCCGCGGCGAACTGGTCACCCGCGCCGGTGGCATCCACCGGAACCACGCGGTTCACCGGCACCACGGCCTCTTCCTCGCCGCGCACGATCACCACGTCATGCCCCGACCGGGTGCAGACCACGGTGCCGGCATCGCGCGCCGCCTGCTCCAGCGCCGCCGACAGGTCGGTCTGGTACAGGCTGCACCATTCGTGTTCGTTGCCGATCACATAGTCCAGATCCTTGACCAGACGGCGGAAATCGTCGCGGTGACGGTCCACGCAGAAGGGATCGGACAGCGCGATGCCCGCCTTGCCGCCCGCAGCCCGCGTCAGCCGGGCGGCGCGTTCGAAGGCCGCCTTGCCCTTGGGCTTGTCGTAAAGATAGCCTTCCAGGAACAGGATCTCGGCGCGGCCGGCCACAGAGTCGGACACATCGTCCGGCCCCAGTTCCGAGGAAATCCCCAGATAGGTGTTCATCGACCGCTCGCCATCGGGCGAGACGAAGATCATGCTGCGCGAGGTCGGCAACTCGCCCCCCGGCACCGGCGGGTTGACGAAATCGGTGCCCTCGGCCGACATGTTCTGCGCATAGAACCGGCCCAGGGCATCGTCATGCACCCGGCCGATGAAGGCCGTCGACAGCCCCAGGGCGCCGATCCCGGCGATGGTGTTGGCGACCGACCCGCCCGGAGCTTGCCGGCGGTCCTTCATCGCGGCATACAGCATCTCGCCGCGCTCGCGCTCGACCAGCTGCATGATGCCCTTCTCGATCCCCATCAGGTCCAGGAAACTGTCGTCGGCGGTCGAGAACACGTCGACGATGGCGTTGCCGATGCCGATTACCTGATAGGTCTTCATTGGGTCTTTTCCTCGTAAAGGCACCATTCCGCGATCGGGCAGATGCCGCATCTGGGTTTGCGCGCGGTGCAGATATACCGCCCGTGCAGGATTAGCCAGTGGTGCGCGTGTTGCTGGAATTCGGCGGGCACGTTGTCTTCGATCGCGCGCTCAACCGCCGCCTCGTCGCGGCCGGGCGCGATGCCGCTGCGGTTGCCGACGCGGAAGATATGGGTGTCGACCGCCTGCGCGGGCTGGCGGAACCACATGTTCAGGACCACGTTCGCCGTCTTGCGCCCCACCCCCGGCAGCGTCATCAGCGCCGCGCGGCTGGACGGCACCTGACCGCCATAGACCTCGATCAGGCGCTGGCTGAGTTTCAGGACGTTCTTCGCCTTGTTGCGATAGAGCCCGATGGTCTTGATGTGCTGGATCAGGCCGTCTTCGCCCAGGGCCAGCATCTTCTCCGGCGTGTCGGCCACCGCGAACAGGGCACGGGTGGCCTTGTTCACGCCCTTGTCGGTGGCCTGCGCCGACAGCGCCACCGCGACCAGCAGGGTAAAGGCGTTCAGATGCTCCAACTCGCCCTTGGGCTCGGCCTCCGCCTCGCGGAACCGGGTGAAGACGGCCTTCATGGCAGCATAATCAAGCTGGCGGGTCATGGGCGCCTTTGCAGCACATCGCGCGGGCCGCCACAAGCCGCAGGAAACGGGTCGCGCCCGCCGGACCCGCGGGTGTAGGAAAAGAAGGCTCATCGAGCACTTCGTGCACTCTTCGCCGCGCGCCCTGGCGAGGAGTGCACGAAGTGCATCGACGAGCGAACCGCCAGGAACCACGGGCCCCGCCATGACCGACCAATCCCCCGCCTACCACTACGCCGTCATCGGCCGCGCGCTGCAGGTGATCGACGAGGCCCCACCGGGCCTGACGCTGGAGGACCTTGCCGCCCGCATGCAGATGAGCCCGGCACATTTCCAGCGCACCTTCAGCCAGTGGGTCGGCGTCAGCCCCAAGCGCTATCAGCAATACCTGGCGCTGTCCCATGCCCGCCACCTGCTGGCCGACCGCCACACCACCCTTGCCACCGCGCATGAGGTGGGCCTGTCGGGCAGCGGCCGCCTGCACGACCTGTTCCTGACCTGGGAAGCGATGAGCCCCGGCGACTATGCCCGGGGCGGGGCGGGGCTGACGATCCTTTGGGGCTGGTTCGACAGCCCCTTCGGCCCGGCCCTGGTGATGGGCACCGCCAAGGGCATCTGCGGCATCGGCTTTGCCGATGAGGCCGGCGCCGAGGCCGCGATGCAGGACCTGACGCGCCGCTGGCCGAAGGCGACCTATGTCCAGAACCCGGCGGCGCTGGCGCCCTGGGCCAAAGCCGCCTTTGGCACCGACCCAGGCCGGCGTGCGCCGCTGCACCTGATCGGGGCGCCATTCCAGATCAAGGTCTGGGAGGCGTTGCTGGCCATTCCCACCGGCCATGTCACGACCTATGCCGACATCGCCCAGGCGATCGGCCACCCGGCCGCCCACCGGGCGGTGGGAACCGCGGTGGGGCGCAACCCGATCAGCTTCCTGATCCCCTGCCACCGCGCGCTGCGCCGCGACGGCGGCCTTGGCGGCTATCATTGGGGCCTGCCCCGCAAGCGCGCGATGCTGGCCTGGGAGGCTGCCCGGACCGAAGGCGAGGCCAGGTAGAAGGGGCAGTTCTTGTCCGTCCTGCGCCCCCCCGCGCAACAGGATGTGATCGCGACCGCCTCGGCAGAACCTCGCGCAGCGCCGCTTGGCCCTGTGCGGCGACCCGCCAGCCATGCTATACCGCCGCGCAAGCCCGGGCAGCGACCACGGGCCGCAAACCCATGGCAACGAGCGTGCAATGACCAAGACCCCCTTCCTTCTGGCTGCGGCCAGCCTTCTGGCCGTAACGGCCTGCGTCGACCCCAACGCCTACCCCGACGACCCCAACGGCCGCGCCAAGAGCGGTGCGATCATCGGCGGCCTGACCGGGGCCGTGCTGGGCGCCGCGACCTCGCGCGATGGCGACGAGCTGAAGGGCGCGATCATCGGTGGCGCCCTGGGTGCCGGCGGCGGCGCCATCATCGGCAACGAGCTGGACAAGCAGGCCGCGGAACTGCGCGGCTCGCTGTCGTCGAACATCTCGGTCACCAACATGGGCGACTATCTGGTCGTCAACATGCCGCAAGACCTACTGTTCGCGACCGACAGCGCCAGCGTGCGCCCCGACCTGGCCGGCGACCTGCGCACCGTCGCCGCCAGCCTGCTGAAATACCCCAGCAGCCGGATCGAGGTGATCGGCCACACCGACAACACCGGCGCCGCCGCCTACAACCAGGACCTGTCGCAGCGCCGCGCCGGCGCCGTCGCCAGCGTCCTGCGCGACAGCGGCGTTCCGTCCTCGCGCCTGACGGCCTATGGCCGCGGCGAGGATCAGCCGGTGGCCTCGAACCTGACGCCCGAGGGCCGCGCCCAGAACCGCCGGGTCGAGATCATCATCCGCCCGATCCGCTGATCGCGCCAGAACCGCAGGCAAGGGGGCCGGAGGCAACTCCGGCCCCTTTCCTGTTGTATCCCCCGCCAAACCGGTCATAAATCCGAACCAATCCCGCAGATGCGGGTTGGGGAAGGATCATGCCGTTCTTGAAGGTGCAGCCGGAAAAGCTTTCGTCCTCGGTGGTGCGGCAGATCGAACAGCTGATCCTGCGCGGCATCCTGCGCCCCGGTGAACGCCTGCCGGCCGAGCGCGAGCTGTCCGACCGCCTGGGCGTGTCGCGCCCCTCGCTGCGCGACGCCATCGCCGAGCTTTCGGACCGCGGCCTGCTGGTCAGCCGCGCCGGCGCTGGCGTCTTTGTCGCCGAGGTGCTGGGTTCAGCCTTTTCGCCTGCGCTGACGCAGCTGTTCGCCAGCCACGAAGAGGCGGTGTTCGACTACCTCGCCTTCCGTCGCGACATGGAGGGGCTGGCCGCCGAACGCGCGGCGCGGGCAGGCTCGGACACCGACCTCAAGGTGATCGACACGATCTTCAGCAAGATGAAGGCCGCCCACCAAAAGCGCGACCCCGCCGACGAGGCCGACCTGGACGCGCAGTTCCACCTGGCGATCATCGAGGCCAGCCACAACGTCATCATGCTGCACATGATGCGGTCGATGTACGACTTGTTGCGCCAGGGCGTGTTCTACAACCGCCAGGTCATGTTCCGAAACCGCACCACCCGCGACCAGTTGCTGGAACAGCACCAGGCGATCAACGACGGCATCCAGGCCCGCGACCCCGCCGCCGCCCGCGCCGCGGTCGAGGCGCACCTGTCCTTTGTCGAGCAGGCCTTCCACGACGTCCTGCGCGCCGAGCGGCACGAGGCGATTGCCCGCCAGCGCTTTGCCCACGAACAGGAACGCTGAAAAGACGGCTGAAAAGATTGGGGCCCCGCATCGGCGTGATGCAGGGCCCCGTATTTCTTCGAACGGATCAGCCTCAGTGCAGCTTGGCGTCGACCTGCTCGATGGCGGCGTCGATCGAGGCCTTGGCGGCTTCGGCCGTCATCTGCTTGGACAGCACGTCGCCCGCGGCCGCCACGGCCAAGGACACCGCCTGCTCGCGCACGGCGCGCAGCGCCGAGGCTTCGGCCGAAGCGATCTGGTCCTCGGCCGAGGCCAGACGACGCGCGATCGCGGTCTTCAGGTCGGCCTTGGCCTGGGCCGCCGCCGCCATCGCCTCTTCGCGGGCCGAAGCGATGATGCGGTCGGTCTGCTCGGCCACTTCCTTCTGCTTGCGCTCATACGAGGCCAGCACGGTCTTGGCCTCTTCCCGCAGGGCGCGGGCCTCGTCCAGTTCGGCCTTGATGGCGGCGGCGCGCTTGTCCAGCATCCCCACCAGCATCTTCGGCACGCCCATGTAGACCAGGAAGCCGACGAACAGGACAAAGGCGATCAGAACCACGAAGTTGGTGTTCTGCAGGCTGAAGAACGGGCCCGAAGCCGCCACCGCCGGCGAGGCGGCAAGCGAGAACAGAACGGCAAGTTTCTTCATCGCCTTACCCCTTCAGCCGCGCGGCGACCGCCGCTGTGACGGACTTGGCATCCGCCGTGCCGCCCAGTGCGGCCACCAGTTCGCGGGCGGTATCCTTGGCGACGGCTTCCACCGCCTCCAGCGCCCCGGCCCGGATTTCCGAGATCCGCTTTTCCGACTCGGAGGCCTTGGCCGTGATTTCGGCATCGGCCTTGGCCGTCGCGGCATCCAGGTCCTTCTGGATGTCGGCCCGTGCCGAAGCGATGATCTTCGCCGCCTCGGTCCGCGCCGTCGCCAACGCTTCGTTGAAGGCGCGTTCCGCGTCGCGGGCCTTCTGCTTCAGCTCTTCGGCCGCGGCCAGATCGTTGGTGATCGTGCCCTTGCGTTCCGCCAGAACCGCGCCGATGCGCGGCAGGGCGATGCGCGACAGGACGAAGAAGATCACGACCAGCGTGACCACCAGCCAGAACACCTGGTTGGGGATCCACTCTGCGCAAAGCTGCGGCATGCCGATGGCACCGCCGTGCTCGTTCACGCAGGCACTGGCGACGTGAGCCGCGCCTTCGGCCGCTGTGGTTTCAGTTGCCATCTCTGTCCTCCATCGGACCCTTTTGGGATCGGGCGCCCGCCGGTCCGGCCGGCGCAGCGCCCCGTCTCAAAGCGTCGGATGCCGGATCAGACGGCGAACATCAGCAGCAGGGCGACCAGGAACGAGAAGATGCCCAGAGCTTCGGCAAAGGCGATGCCGACGAACAGGTTGGCCATCTGCGACGGGGCCGCCGAGGGGTTGCGCAGGGCGCCGGCCAGGAAGTTCCCGGCGATGTGGCCCACGCCGATGCCGGCGCCGCCCAGACCGATGGTGGCCAGACCGGCACCGATGTACTTGCCGAGGAGCGCGAGTTCGCCTTCCATGAGAGTTCTCCTTGAATGGAATGCTGAGGGTTGGGGTTCGGACCTAGTGGTGGGCTTCGCCGACGGCGTCGCGCAGGTACACGCAGGTCAGAATGGTGAAGACATAGGCCTGAACGGCTGCGACCAGCAGTTCCAGCCCGTAGATGCCGGCGATGGCGATGATCGGCACGATCGAAGCCACGCCCATGGCGCCGGCAAAGCCCGCGAAGACCTTGATCACGGCGTGGCCGGCCATCAGGTTGCCGCCAAGACGGATGGAGTGCGACAGCGGCCGCACGAAGTACGAGATGATCTCGATCACCGCCAGGATCGGGCGCAGCACCAGCGGCGCCGACGACACCCAGAACATCGACAGGAAGCCGATGCCCTTGCGGGCAAAACCGACCAGCGTGACCGTCAGGAACACCAGCGCCGCCAACACCGCCGTCACGGCGATATGGCTGGTGGTGGTGAAGCTCATCGGGATCAGGCCCAGGATGTTGGCGGTGAAGATGAACATGAACAGCGTCATGACATAGGGGAAGAACCGCGCGCCTTCGTGGCCGGTCACTTCCTCGACCATGTTGTGGATGAAGCCGTAGAACAATTCGGCGATGGATTGCAGGCGCGACGGGATGATGCCGCGATGCCGGGTCGCCAGGACGAAGATGCCGATCAGGACGACGACCGCGATGGCCATCCACAGCGTCGCGTTGGTGACGGTGTACCATTCCACCGGCCCGTCCCCGAACAGGGGCTTCACGATGAACTGGTCCATCGGGTGGATGGCCAGACCGCCTTCGCTTCCGTGTTCTTCCGCGCCCGTCGCCACGTCTCAGTTCCCTTCGCGCTTTTCGGCCTTGGCCATCGCCTCGGCCTTCGCCTGCGTCTCGATCTGCCGCGCGGTGCCCAGCATGGTGCGCACCCCGGCGGCAAAGCCCACCAGAGAGAAGATCGCCAGCATGATGGGCAATGTGCCGAACAGCACATCCAGCCCGTAACCGATGGCCACACCCACCAGGATGCCTGTGGCCAGTTCGATCACCATGCGATAGGCGACTTCGCCCTGCGAAAACCCCTTGGCCGTCTGCGACCGCTGCGGCTTCGGCTTTCCTTTTGCGGCCTCGATGCGCTTTTCCAGCGCCCGCAGTCGCTCGGGATCGGGTTCCGAAGACATCAGCGTCCCCTTCCGGCAGTCAGGCGCGGTTCTAGGGGGCACTTGGCCCCGAGTCAAGCAGGCCAGGACACCCCGCAAGCCATTGGAAAAAATAGATTTCCAGAATTGCCGACGCGATGCCGCAGGCGGCCTAGGCCCCGAAACGCACCCGCGCCATATTCAACCCTTCGGTTGACAATCACTCGGCCGCCCCGATAGTCGGCGCATGGTCCCTGCCCCTGTCCGCAACCTTGACACGGTGTTTTCCGCCCTGGCCGACCCGACCCGGCGGGCGATCCTGACCATGCTTCTGGAAGACGACATGGCCGTCACCGACGTCGCCCAGCCGTTCCAGATGAGCCTGGCCGCGATCTCGAAGCACCTTCAGGTGCTGGCCGACGCCGGCCTGATCAGCCGCGAGAAACGCGGCCGGGTGATCTGGTGCAAGCTGGAACCCGACGCGATGCGCGCAGCCTCGGTCTGGATGCAGGGCTTCGGCCAGTTCGAGCCGCTGGACCTGGACGCCTTCGAGCGGTTCCTGGAAACCGAGCTGGCGCCCGACCCCGACTGAGCCTTAGGGCCACTTGGCCAGCGGCGGCAGGCTCATCAGCACGGCGTTGGCGTCATGTCCGGTCTCAAGCCCGAACTTGGTGCCGCGGTCGTAGACCAGGTTGTATTCGGCATAAAGCCCGCGGTGAATGAGCTGCGTCTCGCGGTCGGCCTCGGTCCAGGGGGTGGGCAGGCGGCGTTCGGTCACCGGCAAGAAGGCGGGCAGGAAGGCCGACCCGACCGCGCGGGTAAAGGCAAAGTCGGCCTCCCAGTCGCCGGTGTTCAGGTCATCGTAGAAGATGCCGCCGACCCCGCGCGCCCGGCCGCGGTGGGGCACGAAGAAATACTCGTCGGCCCAGGCCTTGAAGCGGGTGTAATAGTCGGGCGCGTGGGCGTCGCAGGCGCGCTGCATCTCGGCGTGGAAATGTGCGGTGTCCTCGGGGTATTCGATGCAGGGGTTCAGGTCGGCCCCGCCGCCGAACCACCAGGCGCCGGGCGTCCAGAACATCCGGGTGTTCATGTGAACCGCCGGAGTGTGCGGGTTGACCATGTGGGCGACCAGGCTGATGCCGCTGGCCCAGAACCGCGGGTCGGCCTCCATCCCCGGCACGCCGCGGGCGGCCATCGCCTTTTGCGCGCGCGGCGCCAGTTCGCCATGCACCGCCGACCAGTTCACGCCGACCTTCTCGAACACCCGGCCGCCGCGCAAGACGCTCATGATGCCGCCGCCGCCGTCGGGGCGGGTGGTCGGCGTCACCTCGAAGCGGACGGGGGCGCTGCCGGCAGGGGCGGCGCGGACCTCGAGATCCTCGAAGGCGGCGACGATCCTGTCGCGCAGCTCGCGGAACCATGCTGACGCCCGCGCCTTCCGCGCCTCGAAGTCTTCGGCCATTCTGTCTCTCCAGGTTGACACCCGCCTTGCGTAACACCCCGAGCCGCCGCTTCCAACCCGTTTGGCAGCGGCGGCGCACGGGGCTAGGATCGCCGCACCGCAACCGCGAGTCGCCGCCATGAAGCGCCTGCTTTTCCCCGCCCTTCTTGTCCTTGCCGCCTGCGGCACCCCGCAGGAACAATGCATCGCCCGCGGCACCCGCGACCTGCGCACGGTCGAACAGCTGATCGCCGAGACCGAAGGCAACCTGAAGCGCGGCTATGCGCTTGAGGAACATGTGATCCGGTTCCCGACCTTCCGGCCCTGCCCGATGCCACCGCCGCCCCCGGTGCCGCCCGGCACCACGCCGCCGCCGCCCCCGCCGGTGCAGATGTGCCCCGATACCGTGGAACAGACGGTCACCCGGCCCAAGGCCATCGACCTGGACGCCGAGGCCCGCAAGCTGGACCAGCTGCGCGCGAAACGGAAAGAGCTATTGCGCGCGGCCGATGCCGTGGTGGCGCAGTGCCGGGCCGAATACCCGGAATAGCGGTCAGAACGCCGGCGCCGCCACCCGGTCCAGCAGGCCGCGCCCGCCGTCGACCGTGATCACCTGCCCGGTCAGGAACCGCGCCGCGTCCGAGGCCAGGAACTGCACCGTCTCGGCCAGTTCGTCCGGGCCGGCGATGCGGCCCATCGGGGTGCCCGCCTCGATCGCGTCGCGCCAGCTCGGGGTTTCGCGCAAGGCGCCCTGCAGGCTGGCCGTCATGACCGAGCCGAACGACACCGCGTTGACCCGGATGCCGCGCCCCGCCAGCTCCAGCGCCAGGCTGCGCGTCATCTGCTCGACCGCGGCCGAGGCGATGGCATAGCCCAGCAGTCCCGGCTGCGCCCGCGTCGCGGCCAGCGACGAGATGTTGACGATGGCCCCGATCGGCGTACCCGGTTCCACCCCCGCCTTTTCGGCCGCCGCCAGCATCCGCCGCGCCGCCATCTGGCTGACCCGAAGCGAGGTCATCACATTCTGCTGCCACAGCATCTCGACGCCGTCCGACTCGGGGTCCAGCGGTTCCGAAGGCGCGCAGCGGCGGCTGGCGTTGACCAGGATGTCGACCCGGTCAAAGGCATCGACGGTGGCCGACAACAGGTTGGCGATGGTCAGCTTTTCGCGCAGGTCGCCGGCGAACATCCGCACCGGCCCTTCGGTGCGGGCCTCTTCACCGACCTCGGCCTCTAGCCGGGCCTCGTCGATGTCGGCGAACATCACCCGGGCGCCCTTGTCGACAAGATGCCGCGCGATGGCCAGGCCCAGGCCATTTGCGGCGCCGGTGACGATGGCGGTCTTGCCGGAGACGGACAGCGACATGGGAACTCCCGTTGGTTCAGGGCCGCAGGCGGCGCGGGCGGGCGGCGCGGATCACCCGAAAGGCGCCGTCGCCGCCGATGGTCTCGACCTCAAGGAAGGCGGCCGTCAGCGCGGCATCATAGGGCAGGTGCCGGTTGGCGACCAGCCACAGCACGCCATCGGGCGCCATCATGCCACGCGCCGCCGCGATGAAGGCCAGGCCCAGGCCGGCGTCGGCCTCGCGCCCCAGATGGAAGGGCGGGTTCATCACCACCGTCTCGACCAGGCTTTCGGGGCGGAACCGCGTCGCGTCAGCCCAGTGAAAGCGCGCCCGCGGATCGGTCACGTTCGCCCGCGCGCAATCCAGCGCCTCGGCCTCGGCCTCGACCAGGTCCAGCCGTTTCACGCCCTCGCGCGCCAGGACGGCCCGCGACAGGTAGCCCCAGCCCGCCCCCAGGTCGACGACCTTGGGGCCCAGCTTTGCCGGCAGCGCCGCCGCGAACAGGGCCGAGCCGCGGTCCACCCCCTCGGCTGAAAACACGCCCGGCCGGGTGACGAAGCCGCCTTCGACCGTCCGCGGCGCGGCGGCCCAATCCTGCAACCCCGGCCCGGCGGCAAAGACCGCCAGCTTGCCATGCGCCTTGGACAGTACCTCGCCGACCGCAAGCCGCCCGCGCAGGTCCTTCAGCGCGGGGTCGATGCCGTCGGTCTTCTGCCCGTCCACCGCCACCGGCCCGCCGGGCACCACCTCGGCCGCCGCCTGCGCCAGAAGCGCGCGGGCGTGTTCGCGCGACCGCGGCAGGCAGACCAGCCCGGCCGCATAGGGCGCCGCGGGCGTCACGGCATAGCCAAGGGCGGCAAAATGGTCGTGGTCGGGGCGAAAGCCGGTCAGCACCACCACCCGATCCTTGGGCAGGGCGCCCAGGTCGTCGCCGGCCCGCGGCCGCCAGACCGCGATGCGGCCCTCGGCGGGCAGGTGCAGCACGCCGTCATCCAGCGCCTTTTCAAGCCGTTCCGATCGCATGGGCAGGGCGCGCGGCCCCTATTCCTTTTCCATGGTGCACTGCAGCGGGTGCTGGTGGCGGCGCGCGAAATCCATCACCTGCGCCACCTTCGTCTCGGCCACCTCAAAGCTGAAAACCCCCACCACCGCCAGCCCCTTCTTGTGGACCGTCAGCATGATGTCGAAGGCCTGCGCATGGCTCATCCCGAAGAAGCGTTCCAGCACATGCACGACGAATTCCATCGGCGTGTAATCGTCGTTCAAGAGCAGAACCTTGTACATCGGCGGGCGCTGCGTCTTGGGCTTGGGCTTGGCCAGAAGCGAGGTCTCATGCCCGCCGTCGCGCCCCGGCCGGTCGGCATCGTCGCCGGACAGTCTGATGGGGCGAAGGGTCACGCGGGTCTCTCCTGCGGGCGGCGTCCGGGTGCGAGGCCGGATTCGGCACAAGGTGGAATATCGGCGAATATAGCTTCTTTTCCCTGAACGGAAAGAGGGCGTCCTTGCGGGCCGCCCGCGGCCTTGGCACAAGGTCGGCAGGGGGACCGCCATGCTGACCACCATCGGGTTCGACGCCGACGACACGCTCTGGCAGAACGAAGCCTATTTCCGCCTGACGCAAGACCGCTTTGCCGACCTGTTGCGCGACCATGCCGACCCCGACCACCTGCATGACCGCCTGCTGGCCGCCGAACGCCGCAACATCGGCGCCTATGGCTTTGGCGTCAAAGGCTTTACCCTGTCGATGATCGAAACCGCGATCGAGGTGACCGAAGGCCGCGTGCCCGCCTCGGTCATCTCCGAGCTTCTGGGGTCGGGCCGCGCCATGCTGGATCACCCGGTCGAGCTGCTGCCCCACGCCCGCGCCGCGGTCGAGACCCTGGCCGCCGATTTCCGCATCGTGCTGGTGACCAAGGGCGACCTGCTGCACCAGGAACGCAAGCTGGCGCAATCGGGCCTGGGCGACCTGTTCGACGCGGTCGAGATCGTGTCGGACAAGACCGCCGACACCTACTCCCGGATCTTTGCCCGCCATGGCACCGGGCCGGACCAGGCGATGATGGTCGGCAACTCGCTTAAGTCCGACGTGATCCCCGCGCTGCAGGCCGGCGGCTTCGGCGTCTTCGTGCCGCATGGCCTGACCTGGGCGCTGGAATCCGCCGAGGAACCGCGGGGCCACCCCCGCTATGCCACCCTGGCGGACCTGGGCGCCCTGCCCGCCCATGTGGCGGCGATTGCCGCCCTTGCCCCATAGATAGCGCCCTGCGGCCGCCGTAGCCCTAGATGTTCACCCCCGAATCGACGGGTGCAGCATTGCCGCCACAAGATGAGGAAAACCCCCAAAGTCCTTGGAATTCGGGTGTTTTCCGGCGCGGCTTGCTGTGCTAGCCTTTGCTTCGGCAGTAACGAGGCTCCGCCAAAGGGGCCCGAAGACAGGCAAAAGGGACCGGCGACGTGGCATCGCTTCTCGGGCGGATTCTCCGCGGTATCTACGTATTTCTGGCCCTTTGGGCCGTCACCCTTGCGCAACCGGCCCAGTCCGCGCCCTTTGCGGCGATCGTGATGGATGCCCGCTCGGGCGAAGTGCTGTACGAAAAAAACGCCGACACAAGGCTGCACCCCGCCTCGCTGACCAAGATGATGACGCTGTACATCGTCTTCCAGGAAATCGAGGCCGGCCGCCTGCACCTGGACGACAAGGTGACGGTGTCGAAGAATGCCGCCGCGCAGCCGCCGTCGCGGCTGGGGCTGAAGGCCGGGCAGAAGATCGCCGTGCGCTACCTGATCCGCGCCGCCGCGGTGAAATCCGCCAACGATGCCGCCAGCGCGCTTGGCGACCACATCGGCGGCACGACCGAGGCTTTCGCCAAGCGGATGACCAAGACCGCCCGCGCCTTGGGGATGAAGAACTCGACCTTCCGCAATGCCAACGGCCTGACCGCCGATGGCCACCTGTCGACCGCCCGCGACATGAACATCCTGGGCCGCCACCTGTTCTATGACTTCCCGCAGTACTACAACATCTTCTCGCGCCGCACCGCCGATGCCGGCATCGCCGAGGTGCGCAATACCAACAGCCGTTTCCTGGACGGCTATGAGGGCGCCGACGGCATCAAGACCGGCTACACCGTCGCCGCCGGCTTCAACCTGACCGCCAGCGCGCAACGCGGGAAAAAGCGCATCATCGCCACCGTCTTTGGCGGCACGTCGACCGCCGCCCGCAACGCCAAGATGGCCGAGTTGATGGACCTGGGCTTTGGCGCCGCGCGCAACAACGTGCGCGAAAAGGTGCCCGCTCCCGCCCCGGTGCCCGAAGAGATGCTGGTGGCCGAGGCGCCGCCGCAGATCGACGAACCCGATGTCGAAGGCGGCGCGGCCAAGACCATCCGCGTCTCGGGCGAGATGACGCGCTCGTTGCGGCCAAAGCTGCGGCCGGGCGAAACCGTGGCGCTGGCCGCGGCGGTGCCTGCCGAAGCACCTGTCGTGCCCGATGCGGTGGCCGTCGCGATCGCCGAAAGCGTCGAGGGCGCCCTGGGCGAAGCGCTGGCCGCTCCCGCCCCCGAAGGCACGCTGGAAGCGCAGGTCGAACAGCTGGCCGCCGCAGAAGCCGCGGAAGCTGTCACCGAACCCGTCGAACCCCTGGCCGATGCGCTGGCCCTGGCCGCTCCCGAAGGCACGCTGGAGGCTCAGGCCGTTGCGCTGGCCGACGGTACCGCCCCGGCCGCCGACACCCCTGCGGTCGACGCCGCCCCCGAAGGCACGCTGGACGCCCAGGCCGTCGCCCTGGCTGACAGCACCTCCGCCGATACCGCCGAGGCCGATCCGGCCCTTGCAGCCCTGCGCCCCGTCGCCCGCCCGGAACCGCTGGCGGCCGAGACGACCGAAGACACCGCCGTTGCGGCCGTCGAAGCCCCCGCCGCGCCGGTCGAAGAGGTCGTCGCCCCGGCCGAGCAGCCGGCCGAAGCGGTGCTGGTGGCAGAAGCCCCCGCCGAACCGGCAACCGAACCGGCGGCCGAAGACCCCGTCCTTCTGGCCGACGCCACCGATACCCCGGCCGACTCTCCCGCCCTGACCGAGGTCGAGACCGTCGCCGCCGCCGTCATGGCGCCGTCCGCCCCCACCGCCCCGGCCCGCAAGGCGCCGATCTTCGAAAGCGTCGAACCCGCGCCCGAACTGGCCGCGGCCGAACCCGAACCTGCGCAGGACGAGGTCGTCCTGGTGAAATCCACCTCGGGCGGCCACCACTGGGGCGTGAACGTCGGCGACTTCACCTCGCATGCCGAGGCCGAGCGCGCGCTGCTCAAGACCGCGCTGGCCGAAAGCGCCACGCTGAACCAGGGCA
>JAGPCN010000276.1 GCA_018058035.1 Fuscovulum sp. | reverse complement strand
CCGCGCGCCCGGCAGGATTTCGGCCTGGGCCCCCTCAGCGAGGCGCTGACGCGCGAGGACCGGCGTGCCCTGCGCGAGGCCTTCCTGGACCGCCACGCCGACCTGCGCGGCGACCGTCAGGCGATGCGGGCCGATTTCGCCGGGCTGATCCAGGCGCTGCGGGCCGATCCCTTCGACCCCGCCGCGCTGGACACCGCACTTCAGGCCATTGCCGCGCGCAACGCGGACCTGCTGGCCACCGGCCGCGCCCTGCTGGCCGAGCGGCTGCGCGCAATGTCGGCGCAGGATCGGGCCGCCTTTGCCGACCGGCTAGAGCGCGCGGTGGCGCATCCGCGGCATGAGGGCAGGGACGGCGGCTGACGGCGTCAGGTGTCAGGCGGCGGTGCGGCTGAAGGTCACCTGGTTGCGGCCGGCCGACTTCGACTGCAGCAGCGCCCGGTCCGCCCGGTCGACCAGCGCCGCCACCTCTTCGGTGCCGGTGCCGACGTTCATCCCCATCGCGACCCCGCCCATCGCCACCCCGATCGAGGCGGTGATTCGCAGCAGCTGGCCCGAGGGCAGGCGGATCGGCTGGTCGCCGATGACATGGCACAGCCGGTCGGCCACCCGCTCGGCATCCGCAAGCGCGGTCTGCGGCAGCGCGACCAGGAATTCCTCACCGCCGATGCGGGCCAGAAGATCGCTCATCCGCAGGTTCTCGGACAGGCGGCGCGCCACCTCTGACAGCACGCGGTCGCCGGCGGCATGGCCATGGCGGTCGTTCACCGACTTGAAGCGGTCAAGGTCCACCACCATCACGGCGAAATCCGACCCTTCCTGCGCGGCCTGCGCCGCGATCCCGGCCAGCCGCGGCATCGCATAGCGGCGGTTGTAGATGCCGGTCAGCGGGTCGATCACCGCCATCCGCAGCCCGTCTTCCAGCGTCGCGCGCAGCCGGTCGGCCTGGCGTTTGCGGCGGATCAGGATGCGCAGACGTAGCGCCAGTTCGCGCGCGGGGATGCCGCGCTCCACCACGTCGTCGGCGCCCAGGTCGAAGGCGGTCGCCACCTCGTCGCCGGCGGCGCCCGAGGTCAGGACGCAGGTCGCGCAATGCCGCGTCGCGGCGCGGCTGTTCAGCTCGGACATCAGGCGCAGGCCGCTGCCCGAGCCATCCAGGTCCGACGCGATCAGGAAGACGTCGGGCACCACCTGCTGCGCCGCGTCGCCCGGCAGGGCGACCCCCAGGGCCTGTTCGCGCGTCATCAGCACCAGCGATTCGCGGATCACGCCCTGCATCTCGTGCTTCAGCCGCAGCGCGGTTTCCGGATGGCCGGTCACCAGCGCGATTGTGCCCAGCCCTTCGAATCCGGCCTGCGGTTCGGCCAGGCCCAGCACGGAATGCGCCGGCATCCCCCAGGCCGAGGTGACAAATCCGGGCTCGCCCCGCGACCGCAACAGATTGCGCACCCGCGCCATCAGCAGGTCGTCCGAGACCGGTTTCGCCATCACGTCGTCGGCCCCGGCCGACAGCGCCGCCAGCCGCGATTCAGGATCGCGCGAGGCGGTCAGGACGATCACCGGAATGCCGCGCGTCACCGGATCGGCGCGCAGTTCGGCCAGAACCTCGGTTCCCGGCATGTCAGGCAGGATCAGGTCAAGCAGGATCAGGTCGGGCCGCTCCTTGCGGGCCACCGCAAGGCAGGACCGGCCATCCGCTGCCAGCAACGGTTCATAGAACGCGTCGCCCAGCTTGACCTTGTAGATGATGCGGTTCGTCGCCACGTCATCCACGATGAGGATACGTCCATGCATTCGCTTGCTTGCCGTGCTGCCACCAACACTTTGTTAGACATTGTTACCCAGAAAGTTAAGAAATCCTTTCCGGCATTATTTCAAAGTCGTGAGTTTGGGCTGGAAATTGCCCAATTCCTGGGGATAACCTCTGGATAACATGGGGCGAAGATGAACAACCGGCAAGATTCCGCGCAGATCGTTGCCCTGCAGGCGCTTGGCTGGATTGCGGGCCAGGACGAACTCTTTGCCCGCTTCCTTGCCCAGGCCGGCACCGATGCGGCCACCCTGCGCGCCCGCGCGGCCGAGCCTGCGGTGCTGGGCGCGGTGCTGGATTTCCTGCTGTCCGACGAACCCGTGCTGCTGCAGTTCTGCGCCGATGCCGGCCTGCCGCCGCAGGCGCCGATGCAGGCGCGGGCCGGGCTGCCGGGCGGAGACCTGCCGCACTGGACCTGATTGCATTTCCGCCGCCGCCCCGGCAAGACTGGCGCCGCGACAGGGACGGGGCAGGAGGGGTGCGGATGATCCGGGGCATCGTGTTCGACAAGGACGGGACGCTGTTCGACTTTCGCGCCAGCTGGGGGCGGTGGGCGCAGACCTTCATCGCCTCGCTGGCCCGTGATGAGGCCCACGCCCGCCGGCTGGCCGATGCCATCGGCTACCTGCCCGACAGCAACGGCTTTGCCCCCGACAGCCCGGTGATCGCCGCCACCGCCGCCGACATCGCCGCCGCCTTCCTGCCGCATCTGGACGGCCACGACCAGGCCAGCCTGACCGCCGCCATCGACGAGGCCGCCGCCCGCGTCGCGATGGCCGAGGCGGTGCCGCTGCTGCCGCTGTTCCACGGCTTGCGTGCGCGCGGGCTGAAGCTGGGGGTCGCCACCAACGACAGCGAGGTTCCGGCCCGGGCGCACTTGCAGACTCACGGGCTGACCGACCTGCTGGATTTCATCGCCGGATACGACTCGGGCCATGGGGCAAAGCCCGCACCGGGCATGTGCCTGGCCTTTGCGGCCTTCACCGGCCTTGACCCCGCCGAGGTGCTGATGGTGGGCGACAGCCGCCACGACCTCGAGGCCGGCCGCGCCGCCGGCATGCGGCCGATCGCGGTGCTGACCGGCATCGCCCGCGCCGCCGACCTGGCCCCCCACGCCGAGGCCGTGCTGCCCGACATCGGCGCGCTGCCGGCCTGGCTGGATGCCCGGGCCGGCTGACTTCGCCGCCCCTGGGTGAAAAACGACAGGTTTGCGTCGCTATCGTAGGGCGCGCCCGGCCCTGTCCTCCGTCATTCTGCGCGCAAGACGGATGGAGATCGCGATGACCGAAGAACCGGGCCGCAAGCGCCGCGCCGGAGGGCGTGCCGGAATGAAGATCCGCGCCGGAACCGCGGTGATCGACCAGATGCCCTGGCGCATCCCGGTCAACCCCGACCGCCCGACCGAACCGCTGGATGCCGACGGCGTGCAGCGCATCCACAAGGGCGCCATGCGCATCCTGCGCGACATCGGGATCGAATTCCTGAACCCCGACGCGGTGGCCCATCTGAAGGCCGCGGGCTGCATCGTCAACGGCACCAACGTCCGCATGGACGAGGACTTCGTGATGGAGATGGTGCGCCGCGCGCCGTCCAGCTTTACCATCACCCCGCGCAACCCCGACCGCGAGATCGTGATCGGCGGCAAGCACATGGTCTTCGTCAACGTCAGCTCTCCGCCCAACGCCTGGGACATGGAGCGCGGCAAGCGCACCGGCGACTTCGAGACCTTCCGCGAGTTCATCAAGCTGACGCAGTATTTCAACTGCATCCACATCGCCGGCGGCTATCCGGTCGAGCCGGTCGACGTGCACCCCTCGGTCCGCCACCTGGACTGCCTGTTCGAGAAACTGGTCCTGACCGACAAGGTCTGCCACGCCTATTCGCTGGGCGCCGAGCGGGTCGAGGACGTGATGGAGATGGTGCGCATCGCCGGCGGCCTGACCGAGGCCGAGTTCCAGGCCAAGCCCCGGATGTACACCAACATCAACTCGGTCAGCCCGCTGAAGCACGACTATCCCATGCTGGACGGCGCGATGCGGCTGGCGAAACGCGGCCAGCCGGTGGTGGTGACTCCCTTTACCCTGGCGGGCGCGATGGCGCCGGTGACGATGGCGGGCGCGGTGACGCTGTCGATCGCCGAGGCGCTGGCCGCCGTCGCCCTGCTGCAATACATCGCGCCGGGCTGTCCGGTGGCGATCGGCACCTTCACCTCGAACGTCGACATGAAGACCGGCGCGCCGGCCTTCGGGACCCCGGAATACATGCGGGCGACGCAGATGACCGGCCAACTGGTGCGGTTCTACGGCGTGCCGATGCGGGCAAGCGGCGTCTGCGCGGCGAACGTGCCCGACGCCCAGGCGACGTGGGAGACCTGCAATTCGCTGTGGTCGGCGGTGCAGTCGGGTACCAACATGGTCTATCATGCCGCCGGCTGGCTGGAGGGCGGGCTGATCGCCAGCCCGGAAAAGTTCGTGATGGACTGCGAAGTGCTGCAGATGATCCAGCGCTACTTCGAAGATGCGACCTTTGCCACCACCGAAGACGACATCGCCATCGACGCCATCCGAGAGGTCGGGCCGAACGGGCACTACTTCGGCGTCAGCCACACCCAGGACCGCTACCAGACTGCCTTTTACGCCCCCTTCGTCAGCGACTGGCGCAACTACGAGGCCTGGGCCGCGGATGGCGCTGTCTGGACGGTCGAGCGCGCGCATCGGATCTACAAGCAGATCCTGGCCGAGTTCGAGCCGCCCGAGATGGATGGCGCCGCGCGCGAAGAGCTGGAACGGTTTGTCGCCCGGCGCAAGCAGGAAGGCGGGGCGCCGACCGACTTCTGACGCTGCGGCCCGGCAACGGGGTTGCCCCAAGCCGGGCGACGTGCCGCGACGGGCCCTTGCTGGCTGAAGCTGCTTGTTAACGATTGACCGCTAGCCTCGCCCGGGAATCAGGGAAAGGCGCGTCGATGTACGGCTTGTTGCTGAGGTCGGTTCAGGCATACCTCCGGTCCACCTTCGGTCACGAAGTCTGGACCCGCATCTTGTTGGCGGCCGATCAGCCGCCCGAAGGGTTCGAACCCATGCTGCCGTTCGACAGCGGGGTGCTGCACGGCATCCTGGCCGCGGCCAGTGCCGAACTGGATCGGCCGGCCGAGGCGATCCTTGAAGATGTGGGCACCTTCCTGGTGGCCGACCCCGCCCACCAGTCGGTCCGCCGCCTGTTGCGGTTCGGTGGCACCACCTATTCCGACTTCCTGCACTCGCTTGAGGAATTGCCCGAACGCGCACGGCTGGCTATGCCGGGGCTGGAACTGCCGCCAATGCAACTGGACGAAACCTCGCCGGGTCTGTTCCACCTGACCTTCTGCTGCTCGGTGCCCGAACTGGGGCCGGTCATCCTGGGCATCCTGCGCACCATGGCCGACGATTACGGCGCGCTGGT
>JAGPCN010000275.1 GCA_018058035.1 Fuscovulum sp. | reverse complement strand
ATCAGCACCGGCAGGGTGGTGTCGCCGGGTTCGGACAGGAAATAGCTGACCACGAACTGGTCGAAGCTGACGGCAAAGGCAAAAAGCGCGCCGGCGATGACGCCGGGGGCGATATGGGGCAGCGTGACGCGGGTGGCGACGGTCAGGGGCCGCGCGCCAAGGCTGCGCGCCGCCTCGGCCAGCGCGGGGTCAAAGCTGGCCAGCCGGGCGGTCACGGTGACGATGACATAAGGCAGCGCCAGCGCGACATGGCCCAGGATCACCGCCGGCGTGCCGCGCCCCAGCCCGATGCCGAAGAAGAACACCAGCATCGCGGTGCCGGTGATCAGCCAGGGAATGGCGATGGGCGGGAACAGCAGCGCCTGCAACAGCCGCTTGCCGGGAAAGGCGCTGCGGTTCAGCGCCAGCGCGGCCATGGTGCCCAGAAGCGTGGCGATCAGCGTCACGACACAGGCGATCCAGATCGACCGCCAGGCGGCGGCCAGGATCTCGGCGTTTTGCCAGAGCTTTTCATACCATTGCGTCGAAAAGTCGAAGGGCAGCGCGTAGAACTGGGAGTCGTTCAGGCTCATCGCCGCCATGACCAGGATCGGGGCGTAGAGGAACACCAGCACCAGCGCCAGCCAGACCAGACCCAGCAGGTTCAGGGCGCGCGTCATGTGGCGGCCTTTCGCAGGGCGGGGCTGGCGGCGGCCAGGACGACCAGCACCACCGCCAGCAGGATGAACGACAGCGCCGCCCCCAGCGGCCAGTTGAAGACGGCGACGAACTGATCCTCGATCACGGTGCCGTAATAGGTGCCGGTGCGCCCGCCCAGAAGCCGCGGCTCCATGAACGACCCGACCACGGGCACGAAGACCAGCACGGCCCCCGCGATCAGGCCGGGGGCCGACAGCGGCAGGATCAGCCGGCGCAGAATGGTGCGGCGGGGGGCGCCCAGCGACCGCGCGGCCTCGATCAGGCTGTCGTCGATGGCTTGCAGCGCCAGGTAGCAGGTCAGGATGACGTAAGGCACATAGGAATGGACCAGGCCGATGGTGACGGCGGCGGGGCTGAACATCAGGTTCACGTCCACGTCCCAGGGCAGGACGGCGTTGACCGCGCGGTCCAGCACGCCATTGCCGCGCAGGACGATGGCCCAGGAAAAGATGCGCACCAGCGAGTTCGACCAGAACGGCAGGATCACCAGCAGGAACAAGGCCTCGCGCGACCGGCCGCGGATGGTTTTCGCCAGCACCCAGGCACAGGGAAAGCCGATCAGCACGCAAAGGGCGGTGACCAGCGCGGCCAGTTTCAGCGACTTCCAGAGAAGCAGGGCATAGGTGGGGGTGCTGAAGAACTCGGCATAATTGGCGGCAGTGACGTGCCAGTCCGCCCCCGACAGCGGCATGTCGGACAGCAAGGAAAAGAACGCCATGGCCGACAGCGGCAGGAACACCGCCACTGTCAGCCACAGATAGGCCGGCGCCAGCATCAGGCCCGCGCGCAAGCCCTCTTTCTGCGCCAGCGTCGGCACTTATTGCGCGGCCTTCAGGTCTTGCCAGAGCTTCAGGTATTCCTCGCGCTTTTCGTCGCTGACGGGTTTCATGAACTGCACCTTGGCGACCACCGCCGGATCACCTAGCACCTTGCGGTTGAAGCTGGTTTCCGGCAGCGCGGCGGCGGCCTTGGTGTTCGACGTGGCGGGCGCGCCCTCGGCGTCCCACTTCACATAGAAGTCGGGGGCCACCATCCAGTCGATGAAGGCATGCGCCGCGTCCTGATGGGTCGAGGTGGCGGGGATGGACAGCCCGTCCAGCCAGCCAAGCGCGCCCTCGTCGGGTACCACGAAGGAGATGTTCAGCCCCTGCCCGATCGACCGCGCGGCGGAACCGGACCAATAGGTCGCCACCACGAAATCGCCCGCCGACATGAACTGGTTCCAGTCGTTTTCCGACGACCAGAAGGTGGTGATCTGCGGCATCAGCTCGGCCAGCTTGGCCTTGACCGCCTCGATGTCCTTGATGTCGTTCAGGTTCTGGCCGGTCGCCATGGCGGCGAACTGCACCGCCTCAAGCCCGTCGTCGCGGATCGAGACCTTGCCTTTCAGCGCAGGGTCCCACAGCACCGACAGCGAGGTGGGCGGCGTCGGGAAGGCGTCGTTCGACACGGCCAGCGCGGTCAGGCCCCAGGTCCAGGGCACGCCGTACAGGGCACCGCCGGGGTTCAGGTCCTCGTTCTTGGCCAGGTTCGGGTCAAGGTCGGCAAAGTTGGGAATCTTTGCCGGGTCGATCGGGGCCAGCAGCCCCTCGGCTTGCGCCTGCGCGGTATAGGCCGAGTTGATCAGGACCACGTCATAGGCGCCCGGGTTGGTGCGCAGCTTGGTCAGCATCTCCTGCTCGGAGGTGAAGTATTCATGCACCACGGTATGCCCGGTGGCGGCGGTGAAATCGGCGATGGCCCAATCCAGGTCGGTGCCATAGCCCTGCCAGTTCAGCACGCGGATTTCATCGGCCAGCGCGGTCTGCGACAGCAGGACCAGCGCGGTCGAAAGGGTAAGCGTCTTCATCGGGGTTCCTCCATGTTGGCGGGCGGGGCATCGCCCATCACCCGCAGGACGGTTGTCAGGTCCGGGGCCGTGGCCGGCCCTTCTGTTTCTGTGGAAAGCGCGGCGGCGACATTGGCGATGGCCGCGGCGCGTTCGGGGTCTTCGCCGCGGGCCAGCATGGCGATGAAGGCGCCGATATGGGCGTCGCCGGCGCCGTTGGTGTCGATGGCGCGGGCGGGGTGGCCGGGATGGTGGCGGGCCGGCCGGCCGGCCTCGGCCAGCCAGCAGCCGCCGGCGCCGATGCGCACCACGGCGCCGCCGCCCTTGCGGCCCTCGGCCAGCGCCTGCGCCGCAAGGGCGGGGTCGGCCTGGCCGGTGATCGTGGCCGCCTCGGCGCCGTTCGCGGTGACCCAGAGGGCGGCACCCAGGGCCGCGCGCAGCGTCTCGGGTGCCAGGTGCGCCACCAGCGGCGCGGGGTCAAAGACCAGCCGGCGGCGGGTGCGCTGCATCAGCCAGCGGGTCAGCGCCTCGCGCGAGCGGCGGTAGGCCAGCGTATAGCCCGACAGCAGCAGCCAGTCGCCCGGCCGCAACGGCAGCCCGTCAAGGTCGGCATCCGTCACAATGCCATCGGCGCCCTCGGCGGCCACAAAGCTGCGTTCGCCCGAGGGTTCGACCAGCACGGTGCAGACGCCCTGGTCGTGCCCGGCCAGGCGCGGGCGCAGGATCGGGATGCCGGCCTCTTTCAGCGCGGCGCGGGTGATGTCGGCAAAGGGTCCGGTGCCGGGCGTGCCGCCATAGACGGTGTGCAGGCCCATGCGGCGGGCCGCCACCATGGCGTTGAACCCGCCCCCGGCCGAGATGGAAAAGCCGGTCACGATGGCTTCGTGCCCCGGGGCGGGCAGCGCCTCGACCCGGTAGGTCAGGTCGACCACCACGCCCGACAGCTGGATCAGGCGGGGGCTCATGGCCTGGCCTCGCGCAGCGCCAGCAGGCGCGCGGCCAGCGGCGCCAGGTCCAGCCGGTTGACCTGCACCACGCGCGCCAGCTTGTCGGGCGGAAAGGCCGCCAAGCCCGCACAGGCGCCCGCCATGGCGCAGGCGATGGCGCCGATGGTGTCGGTGTCGTCGCCGATATTGGCCGCGATCACCGCTGCCGCCCAGGGATCACCCTGCGCCAGCCGCACCACACCAAAGGCCGCCGGCACGGCATGATGGCTGGCGACCGAGGTGCCAAGCGCGGCCAGCGCGGGTTCGTCCGCGGCCTGAAGCGCGCGGGCGATGCGGTCGGCCAGGTCGGCCTGGCCGACCGGCGCGCCGCGCCCTGCCCCGATCCGCGCCGCCTGCAATGCCAGCGGCAGCGCCGTGGCGAAATCCGCGCCGTCCACCCCGGCCGAGATCACCGCCGCCACCGCCGCCGCCGCCGAGATCGCCTCGCGCGTGGCATGGGTGACGCGGCAGGTCTGTTCCACCCGGTCGACCAGCGCGGCCAGGTCGGTAGCCGGCGTGGCGATGGCCACCGGCGCCACCCGCATCGCGGCGCCGTTGGTGGTGCCCCGGCGGCCGGTGTCCTGCGCCGGAACGCCGCGCATCAAGGCCTCAAGCGCGGCCTTGGACGAAGGGCCCAGCAGGTCGCGCAAGCCGCGGGCGCGGATGCGCTCCTCCCAGCCGATCAGCGCCTGAGCCCAGGCCAGATCGTCGAACCGGCCCGGCGAGGCCAGCAGCACATCCGCAAGCAGCAGCGTCTGTTCGGTGTCGTCGGTGACCATTGCGGCGCGCAGGCCGTGCGACACCGGATGATCGGGGACAGGGTCGACGAAATCGGCGATCCGGCCATAGGCCGTGGCGATCTCGTCCCGCGACAGGGTCTGCGACGGCATCCCCATCGCATCGCCAAGCGCCACCCCGGCCAGCGCCGCCGTCGCCCGGTCAAGCTGATCCGCCCGGGCCATCAGAACTCGATCCTCAGGCCAAAGCGGTCGGGGTCCAGAAGGCTTTCCACCACCTCCAGCACCGCGCCATCGGCGCCTTGCGTCACCCGCTCCAGCCGCAGCATCGGCTGGCCCGCGGGCCGTGCCATGGTGGCGGCATCGGCGGGCGTCAGCGCGGCCAGAACGCCCGCCACCTCGCGCCCCTTTGCGGCGCGCAGGCCCATGTCCCGCAAGGTGCGGTTCAGCGAGCCGCCGGTCAGCCCGTCGCGCAGCACCGGCGCAAAGCCCGACCGCCAGGGCAGCCGGCTGCGCTCCAGCGAGATGCCAAGCCCGCCGGACAGCCGCACCCGGTCGACCCGCAGGTAATCGCCAGCCCGGCCCAGGCAACGGTCGGCCATCGCGCAGCCGCCGCGCGACAGGTCCAGAAGCCGGGTCTCGGTGGCCCCGTCCTGTGCCAGCGCCACCGTCCAGCCCAGGTTGCTGTCGATCGGCGTGCCGTCATAGGTGACGAAGGACCCGATCCCGGTGCGCGTGGTGATCAGCCCCTGCCGCGCCAGGATCTCTAGCCCCCGCCGCACCGTATTGCGGCTGACCTCGAAGCGGCGCATCAGCCCGCCCTCGCTGTCCAGCTGCGCGCCGTGCGCCACACGGCCCTCGCGGATCTCGCGCGCCAGGGTGCGGGCCACCAATTCGGCCTTGGGCAGACCGACGTCGTCGGGCATCGGGGTCTCCGGGCAGGAACCTGTTCCTACCTGTACCTTATCCCACATGCCGATTCGGGCAAGCGGAACCTCAACCG
>JAGPCN010000041.1 GCA_018058035.1 Fuscovulum sp. | reverse complement strand
TTCGCCTGGATCGTCGATTTCCCGATGTACGAGAAGACGGACGAGGGGAAGATCGACTTTTCCCACAACCCGTTCTCGATGCCGCAGGGCGGCCTTGAGGCGCTGATGGGCGACCCGCTGAAGGTCTATGCCTATCAGTATGACCTGGCCTGCAATGGCTATGAGGTGATCTCGGGCGGCATCCGAAACCACAAGCCCGAGATCATGTACAAGGCCTTCGAACTGGCCGGCTATCCGAACGAAGAGGTCGACAAGCGGTTCGGCGGCATGGTCAAGGCGTTCAAGTACGGCGCCCCGCCTCACGGCGGCTGTGCGGCGGGGATCGACCGGCTGGTGATGCTGCTGGCCGACACGACGAACATCCGCGAGGTCATCATGTTCCCGATGAACCAGCGCGCCGAGGACCTGCTGATGAACGCGCCCAGCGAGCCGACGAATGCGCAGCTGCGCGAGTTGCACCTGCGGGTGGTTCCGAAAGAGGCCTGAGCCGCGCCGCAGCGACAAGGTTGACATCGGGGCCGAAAACCCCCATCTGCGTCCAGTCCGACGCCCGTGCCGCGTGAGCACCGAAAGGCCCGGACGCAGGTTCCCACCATCACGCAGGGGCGCCGACGTTGCGCACGGGTGCCGGTTTCTCCGGGGCCGAGGGTGTGGCGTCCCTTCGACACGGACGAACCGATGACCACTTTCGAACAGCTGGGCCTGTCGCCCAAACTCTTGAAGGCGCTGGAAAAGACCACGCTCAAGACGCCGACGCCGATCCAGGCGCAGGCGATCCCCCATATCATGCAGGGGCGCGACCTGATGGGTCTGGCGCAGACCGGCACCGGCAAGACCGCGGCCTTCGGCCTGCCGCTGTTGCACCGGCTGCTGGACCTGAACGCGCCGCCCGGGCCGCGCAACGTGCGGGCGCTGATCCTGGCGCCGACGCGCGAATTGACGTTGCAGATCAAGGACAACCTCGAGGTCTTTACCAAGGGCACCCATATCAAGGTCTTGATGGTGGTCGGCGGCGCCTCGATCAACAAGCAGACGCAGGCCCTGAGCAGGGGCGCCGACGTTCTGGTGGCGACTCCGGGGCGGCTGATCGACCTTTTGGAACGCGGCGATGTGTCGTTGGAAAAGTGCGGCTATCTGGTGCTGGACGAGGCCGACCACATGCTGGACATGGGCTTCATCCATTCGCTGCGGCGGATCGCCAAGCATATTCCGCTGAAACGCCAGACGATGATGTTCAGCGCGACCATGCCCAAGGACATCGACGAGATCGCCGAAACCTACCTGCGCGAGCCGGTCAAGGTGCAGGTTGCCCCGCCCGGCAAGCCGGCCGAGAAGGTGACGCAGGGGGTCCATTACATTCCCAACGGCGACAAGGCCAAGCTGCTGGAAACCTATCTGAAGACGCACCCGGGCGAGCAGGCGCTGGTGTTCTCGCGCACCAAGCACGGCGCCGACAAGCTGGCCAAGGTGCTGGGCACCTGGGGTTTCCGCGTCGGCGCGATCCATGGCAACCGCAGCCAGAACCAGCGCGACCGCATCCTGGCCGAATTCAAGGCCGGCGAGGTTCACGTCCTGGTCGCCACCGACGTCGCCGCGCGCGGGATCGACATTCCGACCGTCCGGCACGTCTACAACCACGACATGCCGAACGTGCCGGAAAACTACGTCCACCGCATCGGCCGCACGGCGCGGGCAGGGGCCGAGGGCTCTTCGATCAGCTTCTGCGCCCCGGCCGAGATGGGAGAGTTGCAGGCCATCGAGAAGCTGCTGAAAAAGCAGCTTCCGGTGATCGGCGGCGCACCCTGGGCGGCCGATGTGGTGGCCGCGGCGCCCAAGCCCGGGCAGAACCGCGGCCAACGGGCGCAGGGCGGCGGGCGGCAGGGCCAGAAGCTGGCCGCGAACCCCGCGCGATCGGGCGGGCCGAAGCCGCAGGGCGGGGCCAAGCCGACGGGTGCGGGTCGCCCCCAAGGCGCCCCCAAGGCGCGGCCGCAGGGCGGCGCCCAGGGGCCGCGGCGCAAGCCGGGGCGGCCTAGCTGACCTCGTCTTCCAGGTTCAGCTTCATGTCCAGCAGCACCTGCTGGATCGCCAGCGTCTCGCGCAGCATCCGCTTGGCCTCGTTGACGGAAATCTTGCCGTCGCCGATCGCCTGGTTGTACTCGCTCATCAGCATGGCAAAGCGTTGGGCCAGGGCGACCACGTCCTGGTTCACCCCCTTGGACGGCGCGTTGCGCTTTTCTGCATCGTAGCTGAGCGTGATCCCCTTGAGATCGGCCAGCGCCGCCGTCACATGCGGAAACCGCGAGGCCGACTCAAGCTGGGCGACCACGTCGATCGGCATGAAGCGGTCATCGTGTTCGCCGCTGTCGCTGTAGTAGCGGCCCAGCGTGGCCTTGGACTTGCCCGTCAATTCGCAGGCGGCCTCGATCCCGACATCCTTGACCAGGGCCTCGGTGTGTTTCTTGAGGTAACTTGCGGTGGACATGGACGTCTTCGAGCCTCTTCACGAAAGCGTGGGGGAAATCGCTACGGTTTTTCCCATTAATCCGGTCGCAAGGCTTTGTCATTGATAAAGGCGTTCCGGGCGACCGGAACTGTAGCGAGTGGCCGGCGTCCCCAGCGTCGGCTTTGGGTGGGGGTCCGTCGCACATGCGTCCGCAAGGGCGGCGGCGAGGCAACTCGTCGGGCGGCGGGCCCGTCTTTCACGGTGCGCAGGCCATGGGCCTGCAGGTTCATGGTTCTGCGGCCCGTCCCGGCCCCCCGCCCCGTTCCCTTGCAGCATGTCGTTCATTGCCACCACCGGAACGCGGCCCCCACCCCCCTCGCGCAGGCTTGCACGGCCTGGCCTTCGCGGCTAGGCCTGCCGGCATGGCCAAGTTGCACTTTCACTATTCGATGATGAACGCGGGGAAATCGACCCTGCTGCTGCAAGCCGCCCACAACTATCGCGAAGGCGGGATGGAAACCTATCTGATCACCGCGCGGTTCGACGACCGGGCGGGGGCGGGGCGGATCGGCAGCCGGATCGGGATCGGCGCCGAGGCCGATACCTTCGGCCCGGGCGAGGACCTGTTCGCCAAGGTCGCGGCGCGGCTGGCGGCAGGGCCGGTGGCCTGCGTCTTCATCGACGAGGCACAGTTCCTGTCGAAGGACCAGGTCTGGCAACTGGCGCGCGCGGTCGACGACCTGGGCGTGCCGGTGATGTGCTACGGGCTGCGGGTGGATTTCCAGGGCAACCTGTTTCCGGGCAGCGCGGCCCTGCTGGCCTGGGCCGACGAGATGCGAGAGGTCCGCACGATCTGCCATTGCGGCCGCAAGGCCACGATGGTGGTGCGCAAGGGGCCGGACGGGCAGGCGCTGCGGGATGGCGACCAGGTGGTGATCGGCGGCAACGAGACCTACCAGAGCCTGTGCCGCCGCCATTGGCGCGAAGCCTTCGGGGACAGGTGACCGGGCCAGAGGTCTTGGTGCCCGAGTTTTCGACGAAAACTCGGGGGTGCGCCCGGCCGCGCGGTCAGGCCAGGGCTTGCTGGCGGGCGCGGGCGGCAATCATCAGGCCCGCCGCCACGATCAGTGCCATGCCGGCCCAGGCGGCCAGGTCCAGCGTCTCGGACCAGATCACCCAGGACCAGAAGGCCGAGGCCGGCAGGATGACGTATTCCAGCACCGAGACGCGGCCCGCATCGGCGATCTGGTAGGACCGGATCATCAGCCCCACCCCCAGAAGCGACCCGGCCGCCTGGACGAAGGTCCAGATCCAGAACGCGGCCGGGGGCCAGAACACCGGGCCGCGCAGCAGGAACCCCTCGGGGCCCTCGGGCGCCACCTGCGGCCAGACGGCCAGCGCCGCCATGCCGACCAGGCCAAGGATGCCAAGTCCGGCAAAGAACCCGGCCAGCAGCGTCTCGGCGCTTTCCTCGGCGCACCATTGCCGGGTCGCGATGTTGCCCACGGCATACATCGCCCCCGCCAGCACCGGCAACAGCGCCGCCAGCGAGGCCCCGGCCAGGGCCGAGGGGCCCAGCATCAGCACCACCCCCAGAAAGCCGATGGCGACGGCGGCGATGCGGACCGGGCCGATCGGCTGGCGGTAGACCAGGCCCGAGATCAACAGCACGAAGATCGGCGCGGTGAACAGCCCGGCGGCGGCGATGGCGACCGGCAGAAAGCCAAGCGCGCCGAAGTAGATCACCATGGCCGTACCGTGAATCGCCGACCGTGCCGCAACCGCCCGCCACGACCTGGGCCGCAGCCGCAGCCCCATCACCGGCACCAGCGCGCCCAGGATCGCCAGCGCCATCACGGTGCGGGTCGCGTGGAACTGCCACAGCCCGGCTTCGGCCGCGATCACGCGCACATAGTTGTCGGTGAAGCCAATCACCATGGCGTAGATCAGGATCAGCCCGGCAGCGGCCAGGGTTCGGTCGGGCTTGGTCATGGGTCTGTCACGGTTGGGTCTTTTCCCGTCCATCAAGCCTGTTACGCTGCCCCATGCGCGCCTGAAAGCGACATCAACGAGGGAGGGGACGATGGGCTGGCTGGCTGACGAGACGGGGCTGGAGAAATGCGCGGCGAACCATGTTCCGCTGACGCCCCTGTCGCACCTGAAGCGCGCGGCGGATGTCTTTGCCGACCGGACCGCGGTGGTGTGGAAGGGAACGCGCCTGAGCTATGCCGATTATGCCGAGCGGGTGACGCGGCTGGCCTCGGCGCTGGCGGCCCTTGGGGTGCGGCCCGGCGACGTGGTGGCGACGCTGTTGCCGAACATCCCGGCCCAGGCCGAGGCGCATTTCGGCGTGCCCGCCTGCGGGGCGGTGCTGAACACGATCAACACCCGGCTGGATGCGGACACGGTGGCCTATGTCTTCGGCCATGCCGGCGCCAGGGTGGTGCTGTGCGACACCGCCTTTCTGGCGCTGGCCGAGGCTGCCCTGGACCGGATGGAGGGGCCGCCGCCCGAGCTGATTGAGGTGGTGGACCACGGCTTCACGGCCAGCGGCCGCTACCCGACCTACGAGGCGCTGCTGGACAGCGGCGACCCGGGCGCGCCTTGGATAATGCCCGGGGACGAATGGGAATCCATCGCCATCAACTACACCAGCGGCACCACCGGGCGGCCCAAGGGCGTGGTCTATCACCATCGCGGGGCCTATCTGGCGACCACCGCCAATGCGATCGGCTGGCGGATGACGCTGTTCCCGGTCTACCTGACCATCGTGCCCTTGTTCCACTGCAACGGCTGGTGCCACTCATGGATGGTGCCAATGCTGGGCGGCACGCTGGTCTGCTGCCGCGACATCACCGCGCGGGCGATCTATGATGCCATCGCCGACGAAGGGGTGACGCATTTCGGCGGCGCCCCCATCGTGCTGAACATGATGGTCAACGCAAAAGACGACGAGCGGCGCGCCTTTTCCCATGTGGTCGAGGTCTTTACCGCCGGCGCCCCGCCGCCCGCCGCGACCCTGGCCGCCTTTGAACCGCTGGGCTTCAACGTCACGCAGGTCTACGGGCTGACCGAGACCTACGGCCCGGCCACGGAATGCCTGTGGCAGCCGGACTGGGATACGCGGGCGGATGAGCGGGCCGAGTTGAAGGCACGGACAGGCATTGCCATGGCGATGCTGGAGGGCGCCGAGGTCCACGACACCACCGGCGCGCCCGTGCCGCGCGATGCCGCCCACCTGGGCGAAATCGCGATGCGCGGCAACATGGTGATGAAGGGCTACTACAAGAACCCCGAGGCCACCGCCGAGGCGTTCAAGGGCGGTTGGTTCCGGTCAGGCGACATCGCCTTCCAGCACCCCGACGGATACCTGAAGATCACCGACCGGGCCAAGGACATCATCATCTCGGGCGGCGAGAACGTCAGTTCGGTCGAGGTCGAGGGCGTACTGATGAAGCACCCCGCGGTGTCGCTGTGTGCCGTGGTGGCGAAGCCGGATGACAAGTGGGGCGAGGTTCCCTGCGCCTTCGTCGAGCTGAAGCCGGGCGCGCAGGCGACGGCGGCCGACCTGATCGCCCATTGCCGCGCGCATCTGGCCGGGTTCAAGACCCCCAAGCACATCATGTTCAGCGAGTTGCCCAAGACCAGCACCGGCAAGATCCAGAAATTCGAGCTGCGCGCCGTGGCCAAGCTGATCTGAACCGCGGTTGTGGCGGGCGCGCGGGGCGGATAAGGTCGCGGCGGGACAGGCAACGCGGGCGCGCATGACGGCGCTGAAGAAATACACCAGGCTGGAATGCACCGGGCTTTGGCGCGAGGCGCCCGAGGGGCAGCGCCGCGAGGTCATCGTGCGCATGGGCGAGGCGACGCTGGTCCTCAGCGACCCGCGCTCGGATGCCGTGATCAGCCATTGGTCGCTGCCGGCGGTGCGCCGCCGCAACCCGGGCAAGCGTCCGGCCCTGTTCGATCCGGGCGAGGGCACCGAGGAAGAGCTTGAGATCGCCGACGACGACATGATCGCGGCGCTGAAGACGGTGCAGTCGGCGCTGCGCCGGGCCGAACCGCGGCCGGGCCGGCTGCGCGGGCTGCTGACGGCGGGCACCACGCTGGCGATCCTGGGGCTGGCGGCCTGGGTGCTGCCGGGCGTGCTGGTCCGCCACACCGCGCAGGTCGTGCCGGCGGCGCAGCGCGCCGACATCGGGCAGCGCGCGCTGGACGATGTGACCCGCCTGACGGGCGCGCCCTGCGACGACCCGATGGGCCTGGCCGCGCTGGCCCGCCTGTCGGAGCGCATCTTCGGCCCCGAGGATACCCCCATCCTCTACGTCCTGGCCGAGGGGCTGGACCGCCCCGCCCACCTGCCCGGCGGCGTGATCCTGCTGCCGCATGGCCTGGCCGAGGCCACTGAGGGCCCCGAGGCGCTGGCCGGCGCCGCGCTGGCCGAGAACCTTGCCGCCCGGACCACCGACCCGATGCTGCGGGTGCTGGACCATGCCGGGCTGATCGACACCTTTCGCCTGCTGACAACCGGCGACCTGCCGCCCGATGCCCTGCAGGGCTTTGGCGAGGCTTTCCTGCGCGACCACCCTGCCCCGCCCCCCGATGCCGCGCTGATCGCGGCCTTCGAGGCGGCGCAGGTGCCGCTGACGCCCTATGCCACGGCGCGCGCCGGGTTCGGCCAGCCCGCGCCCGGCCTGATCGAGGCCGATCCCTTCAAGGGGCTGATCCCCAGCCCGCTGATCGGGGATTCCGACTGGGTCGCGTTGCAGGCAGTCTGCGGCGGCTGACCCGCCCTACTGCACGATCACTGCATCGCCGAAGCCCGCGCCGCGCGCAGCAGACAGGGCCGACTTCGCCTCGGCCGCCGAACCGAACGGCCCGGCATAGACCACGGTCAGCGCTCCGCCCTTCAGCTTGGCCCGCGCCACCGGCAGGCCCAGGCCCTTCAGCCGCCCGGCTGCACCCTCGGCATTGGTCGGAACGCCAAAGGTGCCCACCTGCACAAGGAAGCGGCCGGCATCCGCCTTGGGCGCCGCCTTCGGCGCGGCTTCAGGGGCCACGGCCTTGGTCGACTTCGACACCTTGGCGCCCTTCGGCGCCTCGGCGGGATTGGCGAACTGCACCACCTCTTCGCCGTTCTTGGCCGACAGCACATAGCCCGAATGCTGGGTCTGGGTGCCATCCTTGCGGCGGACGACGATGGTGACGGGGCGGCGCTTGACGGTGCTGTCCTCGCGCAGTTCGGCCGGGGTCGTGCGGGTCCAGATGTCGTCCATCGCCAGGAAGCCGTCGACGGTCTGCTTGCCGCGGTTGGGGTTCAGGCGGCCGTCCTTCCAGGCCAGCTTGTAGCCGGCCGGCACCGTCGCCTCGGGATACTTGGCCGACTTGCTGGACATGGCGGGCGCGGGGGCCGCCGCCAGAACCGTGGTCACTCCGGGCCGGTCGACGGTGCCGGCGGCGATGTGGGCGTCATAGCCGATCGGCAGGCCATCCAGGCTGCCCTCGACCAGCTTGGGGAAGGTCGCGCCGTCCAGGTTGCCGTCGCCGCGAGTGCACAGCACCTTCGAGCCGCCGCCGCGCACCTCGAACCGTTCGGCGACCGGAGTTTCGGCCGGGCAGGCCAGCTTGAAACCCGCACCGCCCGAAGGCGCCGCGACCGTGTCGCGGGTCTCGGTGGCGGCCAGTTCGGTCGGCGTGGCGGGTCGTTCGGCCGGGGCCGAGATGATGGTGGGCTCGGGCGCGGGCGAGGGCGAGGGCTTGGCCGCGGGGGCCCCTTTGGGCGCCGCGGGCGCGGCCTCGGCCTTGGCGGTCTCGATCACCGGTTTTTCGGCGGGCTTCTCCGCCTTGGGCGCCGCCACGACGACCTCGGGTTCCGGTTCGGGGGCGGGCTGCGGTGCCGGCTCGGCCGATGCCACCGCCACATCGCTGCCCGATGGCGGATAGCCGCACAGCTGCTTGCGGTCGCGGCTGACCCGCGGCACCCAGGTCACCTGGCCGCCATAGCCAGCGCGCAGGAAGACGCAGCCCTGGCTGTCGACGTATTGTTGCCCCTTGTAGGACGACGGAGGCAGTTCGGCAGGGCCGGCCAGATCGGCCAGCGCCGGAAACGCCCCAAGAACGACGGCCATGGCAGAGGCCGACAACAGTTTGCCAAACATGACTACCCCCAAGTAGCTTGGGGCGACATTGGAACAAGACTGTTTCCGAGTAAAGAGGCCGGACCCCTTATTTCGTGCCGAACATGCGGTCGCCCGCATCCCCTAGACCCGGAACGATATATCCGTGGTCGTTCAGGTGGCTGTCGACGGCGGCGGTGACGATCGGCACATCGGGGTGCGCCTCTTTCATCCGGGCGATGCCCTCGGGGGCCGCCAGAAGGCACAGGAAGCGGATCTGCCGCGCCCCCGATTGTTTCAGAAGCGACACCGCCGCCGCACTGGAATTGCCGGTGGCCAGCATCGGGTCGACGACGATGGCGATGCGGTCCTCCATATGGTCGGGCAGCTTGCAGTAGTATTGCACCGGCTGCAGCGTCTCGGGGTCGCGGTACAGGCCGACAAAGCCGACACGGGCGGCCGGGATCAGCTCCAGGATGCCATCCAGCAGGCCGTTGCCCGCCCGCAGGATCGACACAAGCGCCAGTTTCTTGCCGTCGATGGTGGGGGCATCCATCGGGCAAAGCGGCGTCTCGATGCGCTTGGTGGTCATCGGCAGTTCGCGCGTGACCTCATAGGCCAGAAGCAGGCTGATCTCGCGCAGAAGCTTGCGGAAGCTGGCGGTCGAGGTGTCCTTTTCCCGCATCAGGGTCAGCTTGTGCTGGACCAGCGGGTGGGTGACGACGGTCAGGTGATCCAGCATTCAGGCCTCCAAGAGCTTGGCAATCCGGGCTTTCGTATCGGCGCCGCAGAAGGCCGCGTCAAGCGAGGCTTTGGCGATGCGGGCAAACTGCCCCTCGTCCCAGTCAAAGGCGCGGTGCAACTCCTGGTATTCGCGCGCCATGGTGGTGTGAAAGAACGGCGGGTCGTCGGTGCTGATGGTGACCCTGACGCCGCGCCGGTCCAGTTCGGCGATGGGATGGGCGCGGAAGGTCGGGTAGATACCCAGGGCGACATTGCTGCCGGGGCAGACCTCAAGCACCACGCCTTTCTCGGCCAACTCGTCTACCAGCGCCAGGTCCTCGATGGCGCGCACGCCATGGCCGATGCGGTCGGGGCGCAGGTGGGCCAGCGCATCGCGCACCTCTTGCGGGCCATTCCACTCGCCGGCATGCGCCTCAAGCCGCAACCCCGCCTCGCGCGCACAGTCGAAGGCCCAGGCAAAGTCCTTCAGCTTGCCCGCCCGCTCATCCCCCGCGATGCCGAAGCCGACGATCCAGTCGCCCGCCGTCTCGGCCGCGCAGATCGCCGTCTCGCGCGCCTTTTCGGGGCCGAAATGGCGGATGCAGGTGATGATGCCGCGCAGCGTGATGCCCATCTGGCGCTGCGCCTGGTCCGCCGCCTCCTGCATCGCATGCAGGTATTCGCGCCAGGCGCCCGGGTCGCGGCCGCCGCAGAAGTCGGGCGACAGGAAGGTTTCCGAATAGACGACACCGCTTGCGGCGCTTTCCTCCAGCACCGCCAGAACCAGCCGCCGATAATCCTCGGGCGTCTGCAGGACCGAGGTCGCGGCCTCGTAGACCTTCAGGAAATCCCAGAAGTCGCGGAACCGGTAGCCGCCGCGCTCATCGAAGATGCCGCCGATGTCCACCTTCTTCTCGGCCGCCAGCCCGCGGATGAAGGCCGGCGGCGCGCCACCTTCCAGATGCAGGTGCAACTCGACCTTCGGCAGTTCCTTCACGCGCCTCTCCCCTTTCATCGGTCTTCAAATATCCCGGGGGTCCGGGGGCTGGCCCCCGGTCCGGCGCCGGTCACAGGAAACTCCGCCCCGGCCCCCGGGCGCCCACCCCCAGATGCGCCGCAACGCTGGCACCCACATCGACAAAGCCGCAGAGCCCGATGCCGCGGGCGCCATGGCCCCAGCCCACCACCGGCACCCGTTCGCGGGTGTGCTCGGTGCCGCGCCAGGTGGGGTCGTTGCCGTGGTCGGCGGTAAAGACCGCCAGGTCGCCGGGCCGCAGGGTCGCCAGGAACCGCGGCACCTGGGCGTCGAACCATTCCAGCGCGCGGGCGTATCCGGCCACGTTGCGCGGGTGGCCATAGAGGGTATCGAACTCGACGAAGTTCGCAAATGTCAAGGAACCCGCTTCCGCCTCGCCCCCCAGCCGCACCAGATGTTCGAAAAGGTCAGCGTCGCTTTTGCCCTTCCACAGCTTGCCGACGCCCCGCATGGAAAAGATGTCGCCGATCTTGCCGATGCCATGGGTCGCCCGGCCCGCCCCCGCCACCCAGTCCAGAAGCGTCGGCGCCGGCGGTGCGATGGCAAAGTCGCGTCGGTTCGGGGTGCGCTTGAAATCGCCGGGGCCGCCGACGAAGGGCCGCGCGATGACGCGGCCCACCCGTCGCGCGTGCAGGTGCGGCGCCAGGTCCGAGCAGAGCTTCAGCAGCCGGTCCAGCCCGAAGGCCGTCTCATGCGCCGCAATCTGGAACACGCTGTCGGCGCTGGTGTAGCAAATCGGCCAGCCGGTCCGCAGATGCTCGGCGCAATGTTCCTCGATGATCGGCACGCCCGAGGCATGGCAATTGCCCAGGATGCCCTCGGTTCCGGCCAGCTTGCAGACCAACGCCACCAGGTCGGGCGGAAAGGCCGGCACCGTGTCGGGGAAATAGGTCCAGTCCCAGGGCACCGGCACGCCCGCCAGTTCCCAATGCCCCGAGGGCGTGTCCTTGCCCTTCGACACCTCTTCTGCCGCGCCCCAAAGACCCGCAGGCACGGCCGCAAAGCCCTTCATCGCCGCGCCCGAGGCCAGCCGAACGGCCTCGCCCAACCCAAGCGCGTCAAGGTTCGGCATCCGCAGCGGCCCGGCGCGGCCGGTGTCGGCCTGGCCCGCCGCACAGGCCGCGGCGATGTGGCCCAGCGTGCAGGCGCCTTCGTCGCCAAAGGCCGCGGCATCGGGCGCGCCGCCCGCACCGACGCTGTCCATCACGATCAGGAAGGCGCGCGGCATCTCAGGCGATCCTCTTCAGCACAAGGTCCGGCTCGTCGGGTTCCGAGGCGCCGATGCGATAGGCCGCCTGCACCGCCTGCACCGCGGCGCGCGCGGCGTCTTCGGTGGCGGCATGCACCATCGCCAGCGGCACGCCCGCCCCGGTTTCCTCGCCCAGGCCCGCCAGGTCGGACAGCCCGACCGAGGGGTTCACGCGGTCCCCTTCGCGCAGGCGCCCGCCGCCCAGACGGACCACGGCATGGCCCAGGGCCTCGCCGTCGATCGCCCGGACATAGCCGTCTTCCAGTGCGGGCACCTCAAGCACCACGGGGGCGGCGGGCAGCCGGTCGGGCCAGCGGTCGACGAAATCGGCCGGCCCGCCCTGCGCGGCGACCATCTGGCCAAAGCGTTCGGCGGCGGCGCCGGATTCCAGCGCCTGCGCGATGCGGCCCTCGCCATCCGCGGCATCCGCCGCCAAGCCTGCCAGCGCCAGCACCTCGCCCCCCAGGGCGGCGGTCAGGTCCCACAGGGCCGCGTTGACCGAGGTGCCGGTCAGCGTCTCCATCACCTCGATCACCTCCAGCGCGTTGCCGGCGGCGGTGGCCAAGGGCTGCGTCATGTCGGTGATCAGGGCGCTGGTCATGCAGCCGGCCCCTTGCGCGGTGGCAACAAGGGCGCGCGCCAGCGCCTCGGCGCGTTCCGGCGTCTTCATGAAGGCGCCAGAGCCGCATTTCACGTCCAGCACCAGCGCCTCAAGCCCCGCCGCCAGCTTTTTCGACAGGATGGAGGCGGTGATCAGGTCGATCGACTCCACCGTGCCGGTGACGTCGCGGATGGCGTAAAGCCGCTTGTCGGCGGGCGCGAGGTCGGCGCTGGCCGCGACGATGGCGCAGCCGATATCGGCCACCTGGGCGCGAAAGGCGTCTTCGCCAAGGCCGGTGCGGAAACCGGGGATCGCCTCAAGCTTGTCCAGCGTGCCGCCGGTGTGGCCAAGCCCGCGCCCCGAGATCATCGGCACATAGGCACCGCAGACCGCCAGCGCCGGCGCCAGCAACAGCGAGACGCAATCGCCGATCCCGCCGGTGGAATGCTTGTCCAGCACCGGGCCGGGCAGGTTCCACTGCATCACCCGGCCACTATCGCGCATCGACCGGGTCAGGGCCACGCGGCCCTCGTCGGACAGGCCCTTCAGCAGCACGGCCATGGCAAAGGCCCCGGCCTGGGCATCAGTCACGGTGCCGCTGGCGATGCCTTGCGCGAACCAGGCAATCTGGTCGGGGGTGGGCCGGCCGCCGTCGCGAATGCAGGCGATCACGCTGCGGGCGTCGATGGCGCCGGTCATGTGCGGTCCATGTGCGCTGCGGTGAAGACGCCGGGCAAGAGTTCGGCCACCGTCAGGACGCGGGTCTTGCCGTCGATGGTGGCGAGCGTCACGCGCACGTCGGGGCCGGCGAACTCGGCGATCTTCTGGCGGCAGCCGCCGCAGCAGGGAACGGGTTCCGGGCTGTCGGCGATGACGGCGACCTCGGCGATGCGGGTGTCGCCGCCCGCGACCATGGCGGCGATGGCGCCGGCCTCGGCGCAGGTGCCCTCGGGGTAGGCCACGTTTTCCACGTTGCAGCCCTGATAGACCCGGCCGCTGGCGGCGCGGATCGCGGCGCCGACCTTGAAGCGGGAATAGGGCGCCCAGGCCTTTTCGCGCACCTCTGCCGCGGCCTTGACCAGATCCATCGCTGCCCCCTTCATCCTGACCATGTGGTCAGAGAATGGCCCCGCCGCGCCGGTTCCGCAAGCGGTGCTCATCGTTCGGCTTGCGCCTCGCTCTTCGCAGCGCCCCGCGAGGAGGAGCCGAAGGCGAACGAGGAGCAGCCCGTTACAGGACCTCGGTTGGCGGATTGCCGGGCAGGGTCACCTCCAGCAGTTCCAGATCGGCGGTCGGATCGGCATAGCGCGTCGCCAGGCCCGGCGGGATCACGAAGGCATCGCCCGGAGACAGCCGGAACGGATCCTTGCCCTCGCCCTCCAGCGTCATGCCGCCCCGCATCACGAAGGTGAACAGGATGTCGCCCTGATGCCGCGTCCAGGGCGCGGGCCCACCCGAAGGCCGGACCACCATGACCGAGGCGACACCCTTCGTCGCGGCCTGGATCGTGGTATCCCGCGCCTCGAAGCCCGGGAAGCGGAAGGGGCGGAACACGCCCTTCGACCCGATGTCATGCACGAACCGCTGGCCCTCCCACTCGCGGTCGGGCCGGTGGTGCGGGGTGGGCAGGGTCATGTCGTGGTCGATCTCGGTCACATGCTCGGCCGGAACGCCGATTTCCACCACCTGCACGCCTTCGGAATGCAGCACCTTGTGGCGGATGCCCGGCGGCTGGATGAAGCAGTCGCCGGCCTGGATACGGCGGATATCCCCTTGATCTTCATAAAGAACATCCACCCAGCCGGCGACGCAGAAGATCAGCTGGAAACCGACCTTGTGGTAATGCACCATGTCGGGCACCGGGCCGTCGGGCACCCGGATGTGGCTGGCGATCATTGCGCCGCCCAGGCGGCTGGGCACCAGGTCGCGGTATTCCATCCCCGCCCGCCCGATCACCCAGGGGGCCTGGTCGGCCAGGCGGCGCACGACAAAGGCGTGTTCCGTGGCGGGCGTGATGACCGGCGGGTTCAGTTCGTCGATCTCGACCCTGGTGCCGTTCGGCGCGGTCAGGGCCTTTGCCCCGCCGGCAAAGCCCGGGTCGTCGGTCAGGATGCGGATGGTGCCGGGGGGTTCGGCCGCGCCCTTCTCGATCCGCAGGCGCAGGCCATGGCCGGACAGCACCGCGATCGCGGGGTTGTCGGCGGGAAAGATCATGTCCAGCCGAAAGCCCAGGGTTTTCGTGTAGAACGGCAGGTCATTGCGAAGCTCTGCCGTCGGCAGGCGGATTTCGGCGCGGGTTTCCATGTTGAATCCTTTCGGAATGCGGGCATGGTGGGGTGGCGGCCCCGGATTTGCAAGCCGGGCCGAAAGGTGCTGCGGGAAAGCGTGGCTTGGCGTGCGGTTTGAGATGGTTTAACGCTGAACCATCCGACGGGAGGACAGGATGGCGGAAGACCGGCAGGACGAGGCAAAGCAGGCCGCACGCGCGGCGGCGCTGGATTACCACGAATTCCCCAAGCCCGGAAAGCTGGAGATCCGGGCGACCAAACCCCTTGCCAACGGCCGCGACCTTTCCCGCGCCTATTCCCCCGGCGTGGCAGAGGCCTGCCTTGAAATCAAGGCCGATCCCGCCACCGCCAGCCGTTATACCAGCCGCGGAAACCTGGTCGCGGTGGTCACCAACGGCACCGCCGTGCTGGGCCTGGGCAACATCGGCGCGCTGGCCTCTAAACCCGTGATGGAGGGCAAGGCCGTCCTGTTCAAGAAGTTCGCCAACATCGACTGCTTCGACATCGAGTTGAACGAACCCGACCCTCACAAGCTGGCCGACATCGTCTGCGCGCTGGAGCCGACCTTCGGCGCGATCAACCTTGAAGACATCAAGGCGCCGGATTGTTTCATCGTTGAACAATTGTGCCGTGAGCGGATGAAGATCCCGGTTTTCCACGACGACCAGCACGGCACCGCCATCGTCGTCGGCGCGGCGGCGACCAATGCGATGCACGTTTCCGGCAAGCGGTTCGACCAGATCAAGGTCGTCTCGACCGGCGGCGGGGCAGCGGGCATCGCCTGCCTGGAGATGCTGGTCAAGCTGGGCGTCCGGCGCGAGAATGTCTGGCTGTGCGACCTGGAAGGGCTGGTCTACCACGGCCGCACCGCCCAGATGACACCGCAGAAACAGGCCTTTGCCCAGGGCTCCACCCCCGCCACGCTGGCGGAAGTGATCGAGGGCGCCGACCTCTTCCTGGGGCTTTCCGGCCCCGGCGTGCTGACGCCCGCGATGGTGGCCAGGATGGCGCCCGCACCCATCGTCTTTGCCCTGGCCAACCCCACGCCGGAAATCCTGCCCGACGAGGTCCGCAGCGTCGCGCCGGATGCCATCATCGCCACCGGGCGCAGCGATTTTCCCAATCAGGTCAACAACGTCCTGTGCTTTCCCTTCATCTTCCGGGGTGCGCTGGACGTCGGCGCCACCACCATCAACAAGCAGATGGAACTTGCCTGCATCGAGGGCATCGCGGCCTTGGCCCGGGCCACCACCAGCGCCGAGGCCGCAGCCGCCTATCGCGGCGAAAAGCTGTCGTTCGGGCCGGATTACCTGATCCCGAAACCCTTCGACCCGCGCCTGATCGGCGTGGTCGCCAGCGCGGTGGCGCGCGCGGCGATGGAGACCGGCGTCGCCACCCGGCCGATCGCCGACCTGGACGCCTATCGCGAAAAGCTGAACGGCAGCGTGTTCAAGTCGGCCCTGATCATGCGCCCGGTGTTCGAAGCCGCCCGCACCGCCAGCCGCAAGATCATCTTTGCCGAGGGCGAGGACGAGCGCGTCCTGCGCGCCGCCAATGCCATGCTGGAAGAGATGACCGACAAGCCGATCCTGATCGGCCGCCCCGAGGTGATCGCGCGCCGCGCCGAACGGGCCGGCCTGCCGATCCGGCCCGACCGCGACTTTGAAATCGTGAACCCCGAAAGCGATGCGCGCTATCGCGACTACTGGCAGACCTATCACGAGTTGATGGAGCGCCGCGGCATCACCCCAGATGTCGCCCGCGCGGTGATGCGCACCAACTCGACCGCCATTGCCGCCGTCGCCGTGCATCGTGGCGATGCCGACAGCATGATCTGCGGCACCTTCGGGCAATATCTGTGGCACCTGAACTATGTCCGCCAGATCCTGGCCCGCGGCGGCCTGCGGCCGCATGGCGCGCTGTCGCTGATGATCCAGGAAGACGGGCCCCTGTTCGTGGCCGACACCCATGTCAACGCCGTGCCCACGCCGGAACAGATCGCCGAAACCGCCTGCGGCGCCGCGCGGCACGCCCGGCGCTTTGGCGTCACGCCCAAGGTCGCCCTGTGCAGCCATTCCAACTTTGGCAACCTTGACAGCGACAGCGGACGGCGGATGCGCGCGGCGCTGGAGATCCTGGACGGCCGAGAGCCGGGGTTCGACTACGAAGGCGAGATGAGCGCGGATGCCGCGCTGGACCCCGAGTTGCGGTCGCGGATCTTTCCGAATTCGCGCCTGCAAGGGGCGGCCAACATCCTGGTCTTCGCCTTTACCGATGCCGCCAACACCGCCCGCAACATGCTGAAGCTGAAGGCGGGGGGCCTGGAGGTCGGGCCGATCCTGATGGGGATGGGCAACCGCGCGCATATCGCGACGCCCTCGATCACCGCGCGGGGCTTGCTGAACATGTCGGCCATCGCGGGGACGCCGGTGGCGCATTATTCCTGACCGAGGTGCCCCGGTCCGGCCTGCGCCTCCGGCGGGAGTATTTGGAAAAGAGCAATGCAGCGGGGGGGGGAGAATCATCCGCGCCCGGGCTTCGCAACCGGACCGGCAGAGTTTGCAAATCGCCGGCAGAGTTGCGCAGCGCTTTCCTGAGCGGGAAAGTTTGCAAATATTCGCAAGCCGCGGGCGCGAAAATCTGCAAATTTCCTGCGGCCCCGCGTCGCTGTTGCCGGTAACATCGTTGCGCAGGCGGCCCGCGCTGCCGTAAGCAGTCCCTGCGCCTGGAGGAGGGCATGCCATGGCATACAGCGACATCTACGCGAAGTGGAAGGCGGACCCCGAGGGCTATTGGCTGGATGCGGCAGGGGCCATCGACTGGGCCGTCAAGCCGAAGACCGCGCTGAACGCCACCCGCGCGCCGTTCTACGAATGGTTCACCGATGCCAAGGGCAACACCTGCTGGAACGCGGTGGACCGGCACGTTCTGGCCGGGCGCGGCAAGCAGGCCGCCATCATCCACGACAGCCCGGTGACCGGCACCAAGCATGTCATCACCTATGCCGAGTTGCAGGAGCGGGTGGCGCGGCTGGCGGGCGCGCTGAAGGCCAAGGGGGTGACCAAGGGCGACCGGGTGATCCTGTACATGCCGATGGTGCCCGAGGCGCTGGAGGCGATGCTGGCCTGTGCCCGGCTGGGGGCCATCCACTCGGTCGTGTTCGGCGGCTTTGCCGCGAACGAGCTGGCGGTCAGGATCGACGACTGCACGCCGAAGGCGATCATCGCGGCCTCTTGCGGGATCGAGCCGAACCGCGTGGTGCATTACAAGCCGCTTCTGGATGCCGCCATCGACATGGCCGACCACAAGCCCGACTTCTGCGTGATCCTGCAGCGCGAGCAGGAGGTGGCGCAGCTGGTCGAGGGCCGTGACGTGGCCTGGCACAGTTTCCAGTACGGGGTGGAGCCGGCCGATTGCGTGGCCGTCGAGGGCAACCATCCGGCCTATATCCTGTATACCAGCGGCACCACCGGCGCACCGAAGGGCGTGGTGCGCCCGACCGCGGGCCACATGGTCGCCCTGATGTGGACGATGCGCGCGATCTACAACGTCGGCGCGGGCGATGTGTTCTGGGCGGCCAGCGACGTGGGCTGGGTCGTCGGCCACAGCTACATCTGCTACGGGCCGCTCTTGGCGGGCTGCACCACCATCGTCTACGAGGGCAAGCCGGTGGGCACGCCCGACGCTGCCGCCTTCTGGCGGGTGATCGCCGAGCACAAGGTGAAAAGCTTCTTCACCGCGCCGACGGCGATCCGCGCGGTCAAGCGGGACGACCCCGAGGGCAAGCTGATCGGGGGTTATGACCTGAGCCACCTGCAGGCGCTTTACCTGGCCGGCGAGCGCGCCGACCCCGACACCATCCAGTGGACCGAGCGGCATCTGGGTGTGCCGGTGATCGACCACTGGTGGCAGACCGAGACCGGCTATGCCATCGCGGCCAACCCCTTGGGCTTGGGCCTCTTGCCGGTCAAGATCGG
>JAGPCN010000274.1 GCA_018058035.1 Fuscovulum sp. | reverse complement strand
CAGATCACCGCGTGGCCCAGATGCACGCTTTCCAACACGCCCCCGCGCCACAACTCGGCCATCGGAACGGCGCCTGCGCTGACTTCTGCCATGATCCCCCTCCGTCACAGAGTTGCGATTTTCTGCCCATGGGGCTTTCGCGTATTGGTGTTTTTGCGTAAAGGTGAGGTATCGGGTTCAGATACGCCCCGCCAGACCAAAAAGGCCAAAGGCCAGCGGCACAGGGCATCAAGAGGCAAAAGACAGCTTGGAGGCTGCGTCAGACATGACTTCCATCCTTCGCCGCGCCCTGGGCGCCGCCCTGTTCACCATGGCTGCCGCCGCGGCCAGCGCGCAGGAATCCACCAACCGCGTCGCCACAATGACCGATTGGAACGTCTTCACCGAGGAAAGCCCCAAGGAATGCTGGGGTGTCTCGAAACCGAAGGAAACCGTGAACAGCCGCGACGGCAAGCCCGTCAGCGTGCGCCGCGGCGACATCCTTCTGTTCGTCACCTTCCGCCCCGGCAAGCCCGGCGAGATCAGCTTTACCGGCGGCTATCCCTTTGCCAGCGGTTCGACCGTCGAGGTGAATGTCGACGGCAACGCCTTCCAGCTGTTCACCGATGGCGAATGGGCCTGGCCGGGCAGCGCGCAGGACGATGCGGCGCTGCTGGCGGCGCTGAAGTCGGGGACGACGGCCGTCGTCTCGGCGAAGTCGGGCAAGGGCACCCAGACCAAGGACACCTTCAGCCTGCGCGGCTTTACCGCCGCGATGGAGGATGCGGGCAAGCGCTGCCAGTAAGGCCGCCCGCCCGAAGGCAAGGCGCCCCCGTCGTGGGGCGCTTTCGTTTTTCCGGGGAATCGGTTATGCCCCCGGCCACATATCCAGATCGCCTGTAGCAAGGCCCCAGCGAAAGATCTGCCCATGACCGCCCCGATCAGCCCCGACGTGCTGACCCTGCCGCGCAAGCTGCCGGCCTCTGACCGCACCAACATCGTCGGCCTGACCCGCCCGCAACTGCGCGAGGCGCTGATCGCCGCCGGCACGCCCGAGAAGCAGGCCAAGATGCGGGTGGGGCAGGTCTGGCAGTGGGTCTATTACTGGGGCGTCCGCGATTTTGCGGCGATGACGAACCTGTCCAAGGACTTTCGCGCCCTGCTGGCCGAGCGGTTCGAAATCGCCGTGCCCGAGGTCGTCTCGCGCCAGGTCAGCGCCGATGGCACCCGCAAGTACCTGGTCCGCATCGCCGGCGGGCATGAGGTCGAAGTCGTCTACATCCCCGAAGAGGGGCGCGGGACGCTGTGCATCAGCAGCCAGGTCGGCTGCACGCTGACCTGTTCGTTCTGTCACACTGGCACGCAGAAACTGGTCCGCAACCTGACCGCCGGGGAAATCGTTGGCCAGGTCATGCTGGCGCGCGACGACCTGAACGAATGGCCCGAACACGGGCAGGGGGCCGAGGCCGGGCGGCTGGTGTCGAATATCGTCCTGATGGGGATGGGCGAGCCGCTTTACAACTTTGACGCCGTGCGCGACGCAATGCAGATCGTGATGGACGGCGAGGGCATCGCCCTTGGCCGCCGCCGCATCACGCTTTCCACCAGCGGCGTGGTGCCGGAAATCGCCCGCTGTGCCACGGAAATCGGCTGCCAGCTGGCGATTTCCTTCCACGCCACCACCGACGAGGTCCGCGACCGCCTGGTGCCGATCAACAAGCGCTGGAACATCAAGGAGTTGCTGGACACGCTGCGAGAATACCCGCGGCTGTCGAACAGCGAACGCATCACCTTTGAATATGTCATGCTGAAGGGCGTGAACGACAGTGATGCCGACGCGCGCAGGCTGGTCAAGCTGATCGCGGGCATCCCGGCCAAGATCAACCTGATCCCGTTCAACGAATGGCCCGGCTCGCCCTATCAGCGGTCGGATTGGGAGCGGATCGAGGCCTTTGCCGACATCATCTACAAGGCCGGCTACGCCAGCCCGATCCGCACGCCGCGCGGCGAAGACATCATGGCGGCCTGCGGGCAACTGAAATCGGCGACCGAACGGGCGCGGAAATCGGCCCGCGACATCGCCGCCGAGGCCGGGCTGTAGCGCGCTCAGCCAGCCGCCTTTGCGGCGGGCGGCTCGTCGGCCACTGGCGCGGGCGCTGCGGCCGGTTCGGCGGTTGCCGCCTCGTGGCTGATCAGGCGGAACAGCAACGGGTTGACCAGGATCGACACCAGCGCACCGGCCACCACCAGATCGCGCGCTTCGGTCGGTACGATGCCCAGCTTGACGCCCATCACGATCAGGATGAACGAAAACTCGCCGATCTGCGCCAAAGCGGCCGAGATGGTCAGCGCCACCTGCCGGTCATGGCCAAAGGCGCGCACGATCCCGAAGGCCGCCGCCGACTTCACCGCCAGGATGATCAGCACCGTCACCAGCACCGAGAACGGCTGTTCCCACAGCACCGAGGGGTTGAACAGCATCCCCACCGACACGAAGAACAGCACTGCAAAGGCATCGCGGAACGGCAGTGTGTCCTTCATCGCCTGTGCCGACAGGGTAGACCCGGCCATCACCATGCCGGCGAAGAAGGCGCCAAGCGCAAAGGACACGCCGAACACCGCTGCCGCCGCAAAGGCCACCCCCAGGGCAATCGCCAGCACCGACAGGCGGAACAGTTCGCGCTGGCCGGTGTTGGCGGTCTGCTCCAGCGCCCAGGGAATGACCCGCCGCCCCACCACCAGCATTACCGCGACAAAGGCCGCCACCTTGGCCGCCGTGACCAGGATCGTCGCGCCCACGGTGCCCAGGCCCAGCCGCGCCACCTCGGCGGTTTCGGCATCCAGGGGCTGCGCGCGGCCGCCCAAGAGCCCGGCCAGGGGCGGGATCATCACCAGCGCCAGCACCATCACCAGGTCTTCGACGATCAGCCAGCCCACGGCGATCCGGCCCTGCGGCGTTTCCACCAGCCCGTTTTCCTGCAAGGCGCGCAGCAGCACCACGGTCGAGGCGACCGACAGCGCCAGCCCGAAGACCACCCCTCCGCCCAGGCCCCAGCCCAACAGCCACCCCAGGGCGGTGCCGGCCACGGTCGCGACGCCGATCTGCGCGACGGCGCCCGGAATCGCGATGGCCTTGACCGCCATCAGGTCCTTCAGGCTGAAATGCAGGCCCACGCCGAACATCAGCAGGATCACGCCCATCTCGGCCAGCTGGGTGGCGATGTCCTGATCGGCCACATAGCCCGGCGTGAACGGCCCAAGGATTACTCCCGCCGCCAGATAGCCCGCGATCAGCGGCAACCGCATCCGATGCGCCACCAGACCCAGCAGGCAAGCCAGGGCCAGGCCAACGGCCATGGTGGTGATCAGCGGCATGTCGTGGTGCATCGAACCTCTCGAAGCTGAAGGGAATGTCCGGGGGTGCAGTCAGGATTGCACATATGACCGCATGGGCAAGCTGCAAGACCCGGCAGGTCACGAAACCTGACCCATTGCAACAGGTTGTTTCAATCTGGCGCCGTGGATGTTAGCCGTTCGGGCATGTCCTTGCCCCTGATCCCCAATACCATCGCGCGGCGCCTGTTCCTGGATCGCCACGCGCTGGCCGAACCGCCGGTCGGCCCGGCCGCGGGCGCGGCGCTGGCGGGGCTGATCGACCGCATCGGTTTCGTGCAGGTCGACAGCATCAACACGGTGGAACGCGCGCATCACATGATCCTGTGGTCGCGCCGCGGGTCTTACGACCCCAAGGCGCTGAAGCGGCTGATGGAGCGGGACCGCGCGCTGTGGGAGCATTGGACCCATGACGCCAGCATCCTGCCGGTCTCGGTCTTTGGCCACTGGAAGCACCGCTTCGCCCGCGACCGCGCCCGCCTTGTCGACCGCTGGACCGGCTGGCAGCGCGATGGGTTTCACGAAAAATTCGACGAGGTTCTGGCGCGTGTGGCCGATCACGGCCCGGTGACCTCGGCCGAGGTGGGCGAGGGTGAAGCACGCGGCAAGGGCGGCTGGTGGGACTGGCACCCGTCGAAGGCCGCGCTGGAATACCTGTGGCGGGTGGGCGAGCTGTCCGTCTGCCGCCGCGACGGCTTTCGCAAGGTCTATGACCTGACCGAACGGGTGATCCCGCAAGCCGCCCGCGACGCCGCGCCCGACGCCGCCGAGACGCTGGACTGGGCTTGCCGGTCGGCGCTGGACCGGCTGGGCTTTGCCTCGCCGGGGGAACTGGCCGCCTATTGGGGCCTGATCGGGCCCGAGGACGCCAAGGGTTGGGTGCGCGACGCCCTGGCCCGGGGCGATCTGGCAGAGGCCGAGGTCGAGGGCGCCGACGGCAGCCGCCGCAAGGTGCTGCTGCGCCCCGAGACGCTATCCGAACAGCCGCCCGAACCGCCGGCCCGCTTGCGCATCCTGTCGCCCTTTGACCCCGCGCTGCGCGACCGCAAGCGCGCCGAACACCTGTTCGGTTTCCGCTACCGGATCGAGGTCTTTGTGCCCGAACCGAAACGGCAGTTCGGCTATTACGTCTTTCCGGTGCTGGAGGGCGCCCGCCTGGTGGCGCGGATCGACGCCAAGGCGCATCGGGACAAGGGCGAATTGCGGGTGGCGGCGGTCTGGCCGGAACCGGGGCAACGTTTCGGACAGCAGCGCCAGGCCCGGCTTGAGGCCGAGTTGCAGCGCCTGGCCCGCTTCGCGGGCTGCGAGAGGGTGGTATTCCGCGACGGCTGGCTGCGCGCGCCCGTGGCCGACCCGCACCCCTGAGCCGCGTCAGTCGGCCAGCGCGCGATACGTGCCGTTCCAGTAGATCAGCGCGCCCGCCCCCGGCGACTGGCGCACCGCGACCACCCGGCCGATCAGGATGGAATGGGTGGCCCGGCCGATCATCTCTTCGACCGTGCAGTCGAAGGCGGTCGGCGCCCCCTTCAGAAGCCGCGCTCCGGTCACTGCCGTTTCCCACTCGGCGCTCTCGTATCGGGCCGCGCCCTGCACGCCGCCAAAACCGGAAAAGCGCTCGGCCACCGCCTGATGCGCGGCGCCGAGCGAGGACCAGCCGAAGCGGCCGTACTCCTCCAGCAGGGGATGGCTGGAGGAGGATCGGTTGACGCAGGCCAAGAGCAGCGGCGGTTCGGCCGACAGCGAGATCGCCGACGTCACCACCAGCCCCGAGGCCCGGTCGCCGTCCCCCACCGTGATGATGCTGCAGTTGCCGACAAAGGCGCGCATCGCCTCGCGGAACAGCCCCGGCGGAATGGTGGAGGACGGATCGGTCATGCGGGTTCCCTCAGCGGATGCCGGCCCGTGCCAGACGCGGCAGGACCTCTTCGGCGAAATAGGGGAACTCCTTGACATAATCCACAAACGACAG
>JAGPCN010000040.1 GCA_018058035.1 Fuscovulum sp. | reverse complement strand
GAAGGCAAAGCCGGTCAGCGGCATGCCGCCCACGGCGCCCTGTTCGATGGCCCAGGTCACCGCTTCGGGGTGGCCTTCCTCCAGCAGGATGCGAGGCACCATGGCGCTGATGCCAAAGCCCAGGTTCGCCGTCATGCCGGTGCGCAGCTCCATTGCGGCGCGGCGGGCGATCACCTTCTCGACGCCGGGGGCGGCCAGGGCAAAGCCCGACCAGGGCCGCAGGATCTGGCCCGAGATCGCCGGGTCATAGGGCGTCTCGCAGGTCTGCTTCTGGTCGGGATCGACCACGATCAGGTCGACCAGATGCCCCGGCACCCGCACGTCATGCGGCCGCAACGATCCGCGCGCGGTCACCCGCGACACCTGCGCGATCACCAGCCCACGGTGGTTGCGGGTGCAGATCGCCTGCTCCAGCCCGCCCAGATAGGCGCCCTCGTGTTCATAGGTCAGGTTGCCCCATTCGTCCGCCGTGGTGGCGCGCAGGATGCAGACATCGGGGAAGATGTTGGGGAAATGCAGCCAGGTCTGGCCGTCGAAGTCGACCCGCCGGACGATGGGCGCCGCCGCCGCGCGGGCGTTCATCGCGCAGCCCTCGCGCTCGGGGTCGGCAAAGGTCTCCAGCCCCACCCGGGTCAGCACGCCGGGGCGCCGGGCTGCTGCCTCGCGGTGCATGTCGAACAGGATGCCCGAGGGCACGTTCCAGGCCGCGACGCGGTCTTCGACGACCATCTTCCAGATCTCGGGCATCGGCAGGTCGGACGACCCCGAGGGGTAGGACCCCGCCAGCACCCGCGCCAGCAGCCCGTCCTGTGCGATCCAGTCGATGCCGCGTACGCCGTACATGTCGCCCGCCGCGATCGGATGCAGCGTGGTCAGGCCGCGCGGATGGCCCTCGGCGCGGAACCTTTCGCCCAGGGCCTGCAACACCGCATCGGGGCAGCCAAGCGCGGACGAGGACGATACCGTCACCACCGCGCCATCGGCGATGCGGGAAACCGCCTCGGCGGCGGTGACAAGCTTGCTCATGCCGCGTCCTCCCAGGTCAGGGTCTGGCGGGTGCCGGTGCGGGCGGCCTCGCGCACCGCCAGCGCCACGGCCAGCGAGGCGACCCCGTCCGCGCCGTCCGCCGCCGGCCGGCCGTGCCCGGCCACCGCCCCGGCAAATTCGCGCACCGCGACGCGGTAAAGGTCGTCGGCCGGGTAGGCGATGGCTTCGCGCCCCGCGGCGGTCACCAGGTCCACCTCACCCACAGGGCGCTGCGTCATCACCCCGCGGGCAAGGATCGACCCGTCGCTGCCATGCACCTCTAGCCCCGAGCCGGCAAAGCGGTGGGTGAAACTTTCATGCGCCATCACCATCGCGCCCGAAGGCATCGTCCAGACCGACATCGCGCTGTCCTCGACCCCTTCGCCCAGGCCCGAGGCGCACATCTGCGCCACCACCGAGACCGGGTTTTCGCCCAGGAGAAACCGCACCACATCGGCGTCATGCACCGTGATGTCGGGGATCACCCCGCCGCCCGCGCCCGCGTCATGGATGCGCCAGCCCTGCAGGTGGGGCGGCAGATGGACGGCGTGGAACACCCGCACCGACAGCACCCGGCCGATCCGCCCTTCGGCCACAAGCCGGCGGATGGCGCGATGGCTGCCGGAACAGCGCAGGTGGTGGTTGGTGGCAAAGACACGTCCTGCCGCCCGCGCCGCGTCTACCATCGCGCGCGCCTCTGCCACCGTCATCGCCAGCGGCTTTTCGCACAGCACATGCTTTCCCGCCGCAATCGCCGCCAGCGCCTGGGCGTGGTGCTTTTCGTTGGTGGACGAGATGTAGACGGCCCGGATGGCGGGATCGGCCAGCAGTTGCGCGACATCGTCGGTGGCGGTGGCGATGCCCTGCGCCGCCGCAAAGGCCGTCGCCCGCGCGGCCGAGGTGCTGGCGACGGCGGCAATCTCTTGCTCCTCGGCGCGCAGGGCCCCGATCATGTGGGTTTCGGCAATCGAACTTGCCCCGATCAAGCCCCAGCGCATGATTCCCCCAGAATTGGCACGTTCCAAATCATTATGGAACGTTCCAAAATCCGTCAAGACAATTCCCCGCCGCAGTGTGCTGCGGCGGGGCAGGGGTCAGATCAACTGGATGTCGGCCGCTGTCACCACGGCGCCGGCCTGCAGGTCGGCCACCATGATCGCGGCATCCGCGCCGGTTCCGTCGGCATCGAACCACAGCGTCCGGTCGGTGGTGCGGAAGATGAACCGGTCGTCGGCGTCCTGGGCGACATTGTCGGCCCGGCTCTGGAACTGGTTGGCGGCCAGCGCCCCGGCGACAAGGCCGCCGCCGAAGGCGCTGGCCAGGATCTGGAACTTGTCGTTGTCGCCGGCCACGTTCAGGAAATCGGTGATGACATCGCCGCATTCCGTCAGGTTCTGGAACCGGAAGGTGTCGTTGCCCAGGCCGCCGGTCAGCGTGTCGGCCCCCTGGCCGCCGCGCATCAGGTCGGCGCCCGCGGCGCCGTCCAGCGCATCGTTCCCGGCCCCGCCCAGCAACTGGTTGGCCGCCGCATCGCCGCGCACGACGTCACCGCCGGCCGACCCCAGGATACGCTCGACCGCGGTCACCGTATCGCCGATGGCCCCGCCGTCGCTTTCGAAGCTGCCGTCCAGCGCCAGCGTGATCGCCGGGCCGAAGCGGTAGTCGATCTCGTCCAGGCCGACGCCGCCATTGATGATGTCGGCCAGGGCCGCATTGCCGATGAAGGAATCGGCGCCGGCCCCGCCGTCGATCAGGCCCGAGACGCTGCCGCCGCGGCCGTCATAGCTGTCGTCGCCATCACCCAGGGACAGGTCGCCCAGGACCGCTCCGAACCGGTTGTCGACCACATCGGCCGATCCGCCCAGGTCGATGCCGCCGCCCAGCGTGCCGCGGTTCGTCACCCGCTCGACCCCGTCGCCGCCGGTGATCGCTGTGTCCTGCCCCGAGATCGTCCCGGTGTTGACGATGGTGACCGTCGCGGTCGTAGGGGTGGATTCAATGAAGATCCCCGATCCGCCCAGCGATTCGATGCTGCCGTGGTTCACGACCCGTGTGCCGTCGACGTCGCTGATCAGCCGGATGGCCGACTTTCCGGCGCCATGGGCAAGCAGTTGGCCGCCGAGAAGGTTCTGGATCGTTCCCGAAACGCCCGAGAAGGTGACGGCCGTGCCGTAGGCCCCCCCGCCCGTCGTGCCGGTGCCCTGGATCAGCCCCGAGTTCGAGATCCGCGTGCCGTCCAGCGACCAGGTGAAGATGCCGGTGTCGCCCGTGATCGTGCCCGAGTTCGAAATCCCGGTGTCCGCCGCCACCATGGCGATGCAGTTGGGCGCAAGGATCTGGCCGGCGTTCGTCCACTGGCTGCCGCCGACGATGGTGAAGATCGCGCCCGACGTGGTGGCGGAGAGCGTCGAGTGGTAGGTTCCCCCGGCGCCGATGGTCAGGTCGAAGGAGTTGCTGTTGTTGACGATGCTGCCGCTCTCGACGACGGTGCCCAGGATGGTGATCGAGGTGTTGATGTGGCTTCCGAAGGCGATCACCGAACCGAAGCTTGATGTCGAAGCAAGCGTCACTCCGGGCAGGACGACCAGCGAGTCGCCGTCGCCGCTGAACGAGAATCCCGGAGGAACACCGATCGTGTTGGTGGAAATGTAGTAGACCGCCATCGCGTCACCTGTTGAAATGTGGAATGATACCCAACCAATGGCGGCATGAAATCATGGATTTCGCCGCTTGTCACCGTGAACGCGCAGCGCAAAACCGATTGTCGCCGCTCAGCCTGGGCCGACGTTTTCGCGCGCGACCGAGACCGCTTTCAGCACCGCATAGACCGGCAGGCCGGGCCGCAACTCCAGTGCCTGGACCGAGCGCCGGGTAACTCGCGCCAGCAGCGCCTCGCCGCCGGCGTCCAGCCGCACCAGCGCGCCGGGGCCATCGCCAAGGCGCAGGTCGCGCACCGTCGCGGACAGGATGTTCAAGGCCGAGATCGCGACCGGACGCTCCAGCGCCAGCATCACGTCCTGCGCCAGGATGCGCAGGCGCAGCGCACTGCCGGGCAGCGCCCCGACCTGCGGCAGCCACAGCGGCCCGGCCGCCGTTTCCAGCCGGGTCAAGCCGTCGGGATCATTGCCCGCGACCCGCCCGGTCAGGATCGCCCCGGCCTCGCGCAGGCCGAAACCGGGGGCGGTGGCGGGATCGGACAGCAGCGCCTCGGCCGGGCCGGTGGCGGTGACGCGCCCGGCCTCCAGCAGCACTACGGTGGTGGCCAGCCGCGCCACCTCGGGCACCGAATGGCTGACGTACAGGATCGGCAGCCCGGCCTCGTCGCGCAGGCGCTCCAGATAGGGCAGGATCTCGGCCTTGCGGGCCTCGTCCAGCGCGGCCAGCGGCTCGTCCATCAGCAGCAGGCGTGGCGCCGACAACAGCGCCCGGCCGATGGCGACGCGGCTTTTCTCGCCGCCCGACAGCGCGCCGGGGCGGCGGTCCAGCAGCCCGTCCAGGCCCAGCAGCGCGACGATCCGGTCCAGTTCGGCCCCCGGCCGAAGCCCGGCGAACCAGCGGCCGTAAAGCAGGTTCTGGCGCACCGACAGGTGCGGGAACAGCCGCGCATCCTGGAACACATAGCCGACGCGCCGGCAGTGCGGCGGCAGGTCGATGCCGCCCGCGCGGTCGAACAGCACGGTGTCGCCGGCGACGATCCGCCCGGCATCGGGCCGCAACAGCCCCGCGACCGCGTTCACCACCGTGGTCTTGCCCGACCCCGACCGCCCGAACAGCGCCGTCACCCCGGGCGGCGCGGCGAAGGCCGCCTCCAGCCGGAAGCCCGCAAAGGCATGCGTGATAGAAACCGTCAGCGTCATGGCCCGGCGATCCGGCGCGCCACCGCCCGCGACACCCATTCCGACACCAGCAGCGCCGCCATCGCGATGACGATGGCCACCATCACCAGCCTGGTTGCCTGCGCCTCGCCCCCCGGCACCTGAAGGAAGGCATAGATCGCCGAGGGCAGGGTCTGGGTCTGGCCGGGGATGTTCGAGACGAAGGTGATCGTCGCGCCGAACTCTCCCATCGCCTTGGCAAAGGCCAGGATCGCGCCCGCCACCACGCCGGGCAGGATCAGGGGCAGCGTGACGGTGGCAAAGACCCAGGGGCGCCGGGCGCCCAGGGTCGCCGCCGCCTGCTCAAGCCTGGGGTCCACCGCCTCGATCGCCAGCCGCATGGCGCGCACCATCAGCGGAAAGGCCATCACCGCCGCGGCCAGCGCCGCCCCCGTCCAGCGAAAGGCGAAGACGATACCAAACCAGTCCTCCAGCCAGGCCCCCACGGGCCCCTTGCGGCCAAAGGTCGCCAGCAGCAGATAGCCCGTCACCACCGGCGGCAGGATCAGCGGCAGATGCACCAGCCCGTTCAACAGCTGGCGCCCCGGAAACCGCCCCCGCGCCAGCGCCAGCGCCACCAAGAGCCCCAGGGGCAGGCTGGCCGCCGTCGCCACGGCCGACACGCGCAGGCTTAGCGCGACCGCGCGCCATTCGTCGGGGGAAAGCCAGTCCGTCATGGCATGGGTCTACACCCGAGGGGGGGCGCGGCGGAACCCCCTTTGGCCCTTCCGCTTGCCCGCCCGCTGGCCCATGATGGCGCCAGAACCCCTGCTGCCGGAGAGTCGCATGCCCGCCGCCGCCGAACCCGTGGTCCACCTGGACGACGACCGCTTCAAGGTCACCGAATGGCGCTTTGCCCCGGGGGCCGAGACCGGCTGGCACCGCCACGGCCACGATTACGTCATCGTGCCGCTGACCGATGGCACGCTAAAGCTGGACCTGCCGGGCGACCAGCAGGCCATCGCGCAGCTGCGCCAGGGCGTGCCCTATTCGCGCCGGGTGGGGGTGGAACACAACGTCACCAACGGCTCTGGCACCACGCCCTTGGCCTTCCTCGAGGTCGAGGTGGTCGACGATGCCCTGGCGCACCGCCGCCGCGCCACGATGGAGGCGCTGATGGCCGCCTTCAACGCCCGCGACCTCGAGGCGCTGATGGCCTGCATGGCCGAGGATTGCGCCTTTCACGCCGCCGCCGGGCCGGACGCCGAAGGCACGGTCCACCGCGGCCCCGCCGCCGTGCGGGCGGCCTATGCAGCGATCTTCGACGGCTTCCCGCAGGCCGCCTGGACCGAAGGCGCGCATGCCGTCGCGGGCGACACCGGCCTGTCGTCCTGGCGCTTTGTCGGCACCCGGGCGGATGGCAGCGCGGTCGACGTGCGCGGCTGCGACATCTTCCGCTTTGACGGCGACCGCATCGCGCTGAAGGACAGCTACCGCAAGGCGCGCGGCTGACCGGCCGGGAACCGGAATTCGCGCGAATTCCGGCACGATTTCCGCGCGGAAATCGGCTCCCTACCGGTTGTAGCGGATGAACGGGGTCAGCTTGCCGATCCGGTCATACAGCCGCCGCCCCTCGGCGTTGAAATCCTGGGTCAGCCAGTAGACGGCGGGCGTGCCGTTGGCATCGGCCGCGGCATAGACCGCCTCGATCAGCCGCCGGCCCAGCCCGGTTCCCCGCGCCTGCGGATCGACATAGAGGTCCTGCAAGTAGCAGACATTCTCGATCTTCCAGCAGTGGCGGTGGAACAGGTAATGCACCAGGCCCATCGGCCGGCCGTCGACCAGCGCCAGCAAGCCGTTGAAATCCTGCGGGTCGTTGCCCAGAAGCCGGGCGAAGGTGCTGGCATAGACCGCCTCGGGCACCTGCGTCTGGTAATAGTCCAGATACCCCGTCCAGAGGCGCCGCCAGTCGGCTTCGTCCTCGGCACGCAAGGGGCGGATGATGATCTCGGCCATGGCTCCTCCGGAAATGCGAAGGCCGGCCCCGCGGGGGACCGGCCCGGCCCTGAAACGGGCCTTACTTCATCAGGTCGGCGACCGGAATGGCCTCCGAGATCGTCCATTCATCCACCACGCCGGGCTTGCCCGCGTTGGTCTCGACGATCAGGTAGCGCGCCTGGTTCTGGTGGTGCAACTCGGCCGTGAAGGTGCGCGGCCCGAACAGCGTCGGCTCGCTCACCATCTTCTCCAGTTCCGCAACCACGGCGGCGGTCTCGGTGGTGCCCGCCCGCTCGACCGCCTTGGCCCAGACGTCGATCATCACATAGCCCGGATAGGAGTATTGCGTCGACGGATCGCCGCCGGTTGCTTCCTTGAACTTGGCGTTGAAGGCGGTGACTTCGGCGTTCGGGTCATCGCCGTAGATCGACCCCTGCACCGGCACGAAGAAGTTCGACAGATCCGGCACCGCCGACAGCCAGTAGCTGCCATCCACGCCCGAGCCGTTCAGGATCATCGAGTTGATGCCGGCGGCCCGGATCTGCTTGATGGCCGAAACGGCACCCGGCATCATCGTGCAGAGCATGATCGCATCGGGTTCCTCGGGCAGCGACTTGATCCGGGTGATCTGCGCCGCGATCGAGGCATCCTCGTTCAGGAAGGTATCCTCGCCCACCAGCTTGGCATCGGCCAGCTTGGGCATCATCCAGTCAAAGCCGTCGCAGATGCCCTTGTTGTATTCGGTCCAGGTGTCCAGCAGGCGATAGAAGGTGCGGGCCTCTTTCTTGTTGTAGGCCCATTCCGCCATCGTCGCGCCCTGCACGGCCGCCAGCACCGAGGCCGAGAACGAGTTCGGGCCGACGCCCTGGATACCGGCCTTGATCGACTCGGCGCAGAGGAAGAACGAGATCAGGCCCGAGCTTTCGGCGGCCAGCGCGGCCGGAGAGCCGAAGTCGTAGTCGCAGGACACGACGACCATGTCGGCGCCTTCGTCGATGACGGAAAGGCCGGCCTTTGCGCCCTCGGCGCGGTCGGTCTTGGTGTCGGCGTTCACCACTTCGATCTGCTTGCCCAGCAGGCCGCCGGCGGCGTTGATCTCGGCGATGCGGATCATCGCGGCGTCCTGCGCGGGCTTGTCATAGGCCTGCATGAAGCCGGTTTCGGCGGTGGCAAAGCCCACCACGATTCGTTCGTCGTCGGCCAGCGCCGGGGCGGTCAGGCAGGTGGTCGCGGCAAGGGCCGTCAGAAGTCTTTTCATCGGTCTCTCCTGTTGGGTCAGTTCGGGTTGGTGGGGCGGGTTGCGCCCGGTTGTTCTGCCCCCCCGCGCGCTGCGCTGCGCGGCAGGGTCAGGTCTCGGTTGCCCATGATCCCGGCGGGGCGGAACATGAGGATCAGGATCATCACGGCACCCAGGGCGATCTCCTGCACGCCGCCGGGCAGGGCAAAGGTCGACTGGCCGACCTGCACCCCGGCCTCAAGCCAGCGCAGGCCCTGGATCAGCGTCGACAGGATCAGCACGCCGACGACCGCGCCGGACAGGGTGGACATGCCGCCCACCACCAGCATCGACAGGGTGATGAAGGTCAGCCCCAGATAGAAGGTGTCGGGCGTCACGATGCCGATGGAATGGGCGTAAAGCGCGCCGCCCATCCCCATGATCGCGCCCGAGACGACAAAGGCGATCAGCCGCATCCGCGGAATGTCGATGCCGCTGGCCGCCGCCGCCGTGGGTTCGTCGCGCGCGGCGCGCAGCGCCAGGCCATAGCGCGACACGCCATAGGCCCAGGCCACCACCACCGCCAGGATCGCCGCCGCCAGATAGGGCCAGACCGACCGCACGATGGGGATGCCCACCACCGACGAGGTGGCCGCGGTCACGCTGTCCCAGTTGGAATAGATCGAGTTCACCATGGCCAGCATGGCGAAGGTGGCGATCGAGGCCGCGATCCCCGACAGCCGCATCAGCGCCGCCCCGAAGATCAGCGCCCAGATCGCGGCCCAACCCGCCGCCACTGCCGCCGCGGCCCAGAACGGGATCTCGGTCTGCATCAGCCAGTCGGGCAGGCCCGGCATGGCGCTGCCCTTCAGCATCGGCTTGATGGTCGTCCAGGCCGCGACATAGCCGCCAAGGCAGGCGAATGCGATGTGGCCAAAGCTGATCACCCCCGAATTGCCGACAAAGACCCACAGGCCGACGGCAAAGATCACCTTCAGGAAGATGTCGATGATGGTCTGGTTGAAGGGCTTCGACCCGGCCGCCCAGGCGACCAGGGCAAAGGCCACCAGCAGCAGCGCCAGCAGGACCGGCGTCGCGACAGAGCGCAGGGCAGGGGATCGCCGCATCACACCCGCTCCTTCGTGCCGCGCGCCGACAACAGGCCCTGCGGCCGGAAGATCAGCACCAGGATCACCGCGCCATAGACAAAGGCATCGCGGAAGGCGCGGGCATCGGGCGGCAGGATCACCTGCATCACCGTCGCCACCGATCCCAGCAGGAAGCCCGCCAGCACCGCGCCCGCCAGGCTGCCCATGCCGCCGATCACCGTGGCGATGAAGGCCATCAGCATCACATTCGCCCCCATCATGATATTGGCCGTGCCGGTCTGCGACCCCAGGATCAGCGCGATCGCCGCGGCCAGCGCCCCCGACAGCGCAAAGGCCCCCATGATCACCCGGTTCGCGCGCACGCCCAGCATGCGGGCCATGGTGAAATTCTCGGCCGCCGCCCGCATCTCCAGCCCGAACCTTGTGCGCCGCAGAAAGGCGGTCAGCCCGGCCAGCACCGCCAGCGTGACCAGGATGGTGATCAGCTGCAGAAGCGGGATGCGCGCGCCCAGGATCTCGACCGGCTGGCTGAGGTGCGGCAACAGCGAGATGCTTTTCGGCCGGCTGGAGAACAGCATCAGCAGGAAGTAGCGGATCACGAAGCCAAGCGCGAAAGAGGCGATCATCATCGTCGCCGGATTGGCGCGGCGAAAGCGGCGGAACACCACCACCTCGGACAGCACCGACAGCCCGGCCCCGACGGCCAGCACCAGCGGGATCAGCAGGAACCACGGCAGGTTGCCGGCGAAGACGATGGCGACCGCATCGACCGATGGCCACAACAGCGCAAAGACGCAAAAGGCGATCACGTCGCCATGGGCAAAGTTCACCAGCCGCATCACGCCGAAGATCAGCGCGATGCCAAGCGCCCCCAGGGCGTACAGCGACCCCAGCGACAGCGCGTCGAACACGACCTGCAACAGGCTGCCCATCAATGCTCTCCGTATCCGAAATAGGCCGCCTGCATGGCCTCGCTTTGGCCAAGCGCGCGGGCGTCGCCGTCCAGCACGATCTCGCCGCCGCGCATCAGCATCATCCGCCCGCCCACCATCATCGCCCGCGTGCTGGACTGCTCGACGATCAGAAGCGTCAGCTTGCGCTCAGTGCGCAGCGCGATCAGCCGCTCATAGACCTGGTCGGTGATGTTCGGCGCCAGGCCCAACGATGGCTCGTCGATCGCCACCAGGCGCGGCGTCGTCATCAGCGCGCGCCCGATCACCAGCATCTGCTGCTGGCCACCCGACAGAAGGCCCGCCTGGGCGTGTCGCCGGTCCTTCAGGATCGGGAAGGTGGCATAGACCGCCTCAAGCTCGGTCGCCGCCCGCGCCCGCCAGCCGCGGGTGCCCGCATGCATGCCGGTGCCGACCAGCAGGTTTTCCTCGATGGTCAGGCTGCCGAAGACGTCGCGGCCCTCGGGCACCATCGACAGGCCCAGGCGCGCGATATCCTCGGGCGACTGGCCGGTGATGTCGTGGTCGGCAAAGTCGATGCGCCCGCCCGCGGGCGGCGTGACGCCCGCAATCGCCCGCAGCAGGCTGGATTTCCCCGCCCCGTTCGGCCCGGTGATGAACAGGATCTCGCCCTCGGCCAGGGTGAAGGTCACCCCGCGGACCGCCGTCAGTCGCCCGTAGCGGACCGAGATGTTGGACAGCGCCAGCAGGCTCATGCCTCTACCTCCAGCACCGGAAGGTCGGTTTCGGCGGCGGTGCCCATGTAGGCGTGGCGCACCTTTTCGCTGTCGCGGATGGCGGCGGGGGCGCCGGTCTCGATCACCGCGCCAGAGTCCAGCACCACGATATGGTCGCACAGGCCCAGTACCAGCCCGACGTTGTGTTCGATCAGAAGGACGCCGCAGCCCATTTCGCCGGCGATGCGGCGGATCAGGGCCGACAGGTCGGCGGCCTCTTGCGCGCTCATCCCGGCCGCGGGTTCGTCCAGCAGCAGGAATTTGGGCCGCCCCATCAGCGCCCGGCCGATGGCGACGCGGCGTTCGTCGGTATAGGGCAGGGTGCCGGCGATGCGCCCGGCCAAGGGCGCGATGCCGACCCAGTCCAGCATCGCCTCGGCCTCGGCAATTGCCGCCGCGCGGCTTTGGCCCAGGCCCACGCCCGTCACCTCGAGGTTGTCGATCACGGAAAGGTCGCGGAACAGCCGCCCGCCCTGAAAGGTGCGGGCGATGCCGCGCTGGCGCACCTGATGCGGCTTCAGGCCGGTCAGGGGCTGTCCGTCCAGCCGGACAACCCCTTCCGTTGCGGGCTGGAACCCGGTCAGCACGTTGACAAGGGTGGTCTTTCCCGCCCCGTTCGGGCCGATCAGCCCGACGATCCGGCCGGGATCGACCGTCAGGTCGACCTCTGACAGGGCGCGAAGCCCCGCAAAGGCGACCGAGACCTTGTCCGCGCCAAGCTGGTTCATTTCGCCCCTTTCCGGTCACGGGTGATCAGGTAGGAGCCGCTGGCATCCAGCGTCGCGGTCCAGCCCGGTTCGATGACGATGGTGGTGGTGACTTCCTCGATCACCGCCGGGCCCTTGATCGTGGCCCCGGCACCAAGCGGGGTGCCGTCGTAGATCGGCGTCCTGACCCGCTTGCCATCGGCGGTGAACACCGCCTCGCGGTGGCCCTTCAGCGCACGCGCCGGGCTGGCGCCGGCGCCGATGGTCATCCGGTCGGGCTTGTCGACCACGCCGTAAAGCGTGCTTTCGATGTTCACCACCTCGACGGTCGAGCCGGGTTCGGCATAGGTGTACAGTTCCTTGTGGCGCTTGTGGAAGGCGTCGCGGACCTTGCCGATGCTCTTGGCGTCTACCTTGAAGGTGCCGATTTCCACCGTGCATTCATGCACTTGCCCGACATACCTCATGTCCAGGCTGCGCTTCGTGACGATGTCCTTGCCCTTGAATCCGTCGCTTTTCAGGTGCGCGATGCCCTGCGCCTCGATCTGGCCGAACAACTCGTCGATGCGGGCATAGGCCGCGTCGTTGTCCAGCCGCAGGGGGGCGGTGGCCATGTAGTTGTACTTCACGTCCGAGATGATCTGGCCAAAGGCGCAAAGGCCCGAGGCGAGTTTCGGCAGCACGATGGTGTCGATCCCCATCGCATCGGCCAGCGCGGTGATATGCGCCGCCGTCGCCCCCCCGGCGCCCACCAGCACGAAGTCGCGCGGGTCGTAGCCGCGCTCCACGGTGACGCGGCGGATGCCGTTGACCATGTTGGCGTTGACGATGGTGAACATGCCATAGGCGGCGCGTTCGACGCTCATGTTCAACGGATCGGCCAGGTTGGCCTTGATCGCCTGATGCGCCTTGGCGGCATCCAGCGGCAGGCGGCCGCCGACCAGCCCGTCGGGGTTCAGGTAGCCCAGCACCAGGTTGGCATCCGACACGGTCGGCAGCTTGCCGCCCTGGCCATAGCAGGCCGGCCCGGGGTCTGAGCCCGCCGACTGCGGCCCCATCTGCATCAGCCCCATCTCGTCGATCCAGCCGATCGACCCGCCGCCCGCGCCCAGGGTTTCCACCTGGATCATCGGCACGCCGATCCGGTAGCGCAGGAAGTCGATGTTCTTGTTGATGTTGGTGCTGCCGTCCTTGGTCAGCGTGATGTCGAACGAGGTGCCGCCCATGTCGACGGTGATCACGTCCTTTTTCCCGAACGGCTCGCAGACGTATTGCCCCGCCGCCGGCGCCGAGGCCGGCCCCGAGTTGATGGCATAGACAGAACGGTCGGTCATCGCCTGGCCCACCGCCAGCCCGCCGTTCGACTGGTAGTAGCGCACCGGCTGTTTCGCGCCGAGGCTGCGGAAATAGGCGTCCACCGCGTCGACATAGCGCTTCATGATCGGCGCCAGGTAGGCGTTGACCACCGCGGTCGAGGTGCGGGTGTATTCGCGGACCTGGGGGTAAAGCTCGGACCCAAGGGTCAGCACCACGCCCGGCAGCATCTCGCGCACGATTTCTCCGGCGCGGGCCTCGTGGTCGGGGTGCAGCACCGACCAGACAAAGCTGATCGCCACGGTTTCCACCCCCTCGGCCCGAAACACCTCGCAGGCGGCGCGCACGTCGGCCTCGTTCAGCGCCTCGCGGACGCTGCCGTCCGACAGCACCCGCTCGCGCACCCCGCGCCGCAGATAGCGCGGCACCAGCATGGTGGCGGGCGGATAGTCGGCGTCATAGCGATAGCCGTCTTCCTTGTGGCCCAGCCGGATCTCCAGAGAGTCCTCGTGCCCGGCGGTGCAGATCAGCCCGGCCTTCGCCCCCTTGTGGGTGATCAGGGCGTTCAGCCCCACGGTGGTGCCGTTGATGCAGAGATCGCAGTTCGACACCACATGCTCGGCCGAGACGCCCAGGTCCTCCGAGATCAGCTTCAGCCCGTTGCGGATGGCCAAAGTCGGGTCCTGCGGGGTGGACAGTGCCTTGTAAAGCCGCACCTGGCCCGTCTTGTCGGCCAGCACGAAGTCGGTGAAGGTGCCGCCCGCGTCGATGCCCAGTCGGTAATCGGATTTCATCTGTCGTTCCCCTTATTTCGCGGCCACGGCGGCGCGACGGTGCGCGCGCAGGTCGTCGGTTGCCTTGATGTCCACATGCAGCGTGGCGGGGTCGGTGATGATGACTCCGTAGTCCTCCCTTGCTCCGTCGATGGAAACCAGTCCGTTCTTGACGTCCCAGACCACCTTGTCGACGGCCCGGTCCATCGGGTTGCCATAGCCGCCGCCGCCAGGGTTCATGTTGGTGATCCGGTCGCCGGGCTTGATGACCTTGATGACGTTCTCGCGGATGGTTTCCGCGCGGTCGCCTTCGACCAGTTCCAGCCGGCCGACCTTGGTGTCGATCATCGTGCTGGCCGCACCTGCCGCGCCCACCGCCGGGATGCGGCGGCCTTCGCCGAAGGTGATGAAGGTCATGTCGTCGTTCAGCGGCTCCACCTCCCAGGCGGTGCCCGACCCGCCGCGGAATTTCCCGGCGCCGCCACTGTCGGTCATCAGCGAATAGCGGTGGATGATGATGGGGTAGCTGTATTCCAGCAGTTCCACATCGCCACTGGTCAGCGCGCCGAAGCAGCATTCCGGCCCGCAGGCGTGCCAGCCGTCCTGGGACGGCGTGGCGCCGGCGCCACTGATGATGGTGGCCAGCACCATCGTCACATATTCCTCGTCATGCCGCTTGTCCCAGCCGGCGATGTTGAGGCCGTTGGCATGGCCCCAGCTTGCGCTGACTTTCGACGGCACCGCCTTTTCGAACGCCAGCCGCACCGCGTCGGTCAGCGTTTCCATCGGCGTGGTGGTGCAGTTCATGTGCGGCGCCGGTTCCTGCGCGTTGCAGATCGTGCCCTTCGGGCCGAAATCCACGCTGACGCAGCGGTACAGCCCCTCGTTGTAGGGCGGCGGCAACTGGGCGAACATCATCAGGCCCAGGTAGACGCCCGAGTGGCTGTTCCCCTCGTAGCTGTTGATGAAATAGGGGATCTGCGGGGGCGAGGAGATCTCGATGTGGCAGGTGTCGGCCTTGATCGTCACCTTGGCCTTGATCTCGAAATCGCCATAGCCGTGGCCGGCGTCTTCCAGGATCGCCATGCCCTCGTAGGTGCCATCCGGCACCGCCGAAATCAGGCCGCGCATCTGCTTTTCGGCCATGTCCAGCAGGGTCTCGATGCAGGCATCCACCTGCTCTTCGCCGTATTTCTCAAGCATCTGCAACAGAGCGCGCTCGCCCACCTGGCAGGCGCCGATCAGGGCGTTGAAGTCGCCCTCCTGGTCGCGCCGCGCGCGCATGTTGGTCAGGATGAAGTTCAGCACATCCTTGCGCGGGGTGCCGCGGTCCCAGACCTTGACCGGGGGAATGCGCAGGCATTCGGCGTAGATTTCCTTGGCCGCCGGGTTGTAGCCGGCCGGGACCGGGCCGCCCACGTCGGTCAGGTGGCCCTTGCAGACGGTCCAGTACTTCAGCCGCCCCTTCCAGAACACCGGCCGGTAAAAGCAGGTGTCGATGGCGTGGCTGCCGCCCCAGGCCGGGTCGTTGTGGATCAGCAGGTCGCCTTCGTGGATGTCGCCCTCGAAGTACTTGGCCACCACTTTCATCGCCGGGATCAGGCTGCCGAGGTGGATCGGGATGTCCTGGCCCTGCAGGATCATCTCTGGGCGGTGGTTGAAGAGCGCGGTCGAATAGTCATGCGCCAGGTTGAACACGCTCGACCGCGCGGTCTTTTCCAAAGACAGCGTCATCTCGCGTTGCGTGGTTTCCAGGATGCCGCGCACCACCGACAGGGTGATGGGGTCGACCTCTGGTCTTTTCGGCTGTCTGGCCACTACGAAGCCCTCCGGTTGGGGCCGCGCAACAGGGTCTGGACCGGGCGCATGGCCCGTCCGGTTCCGAAGATCTCCCTGTCGCGCGGCGTCTGTTGCGCCGTTGATGACAGGACGCTAGCGGCGGCCGGGGCGGGGCGTCTTTGCACCCGGTGCGCCGCCTTTTGCATTTCCGTGCAGTCCCCCGCAGGACCCGCTTGCCCGACTCGTCCCCCCGTGGCCTGATGCCGGCAGGGAAGAGGCAGGTCATGAAGAACACCATCACCACACGCGGGGTGGACCGGGGCGCACGCAGCCGGCACTGGCATGAAACCATCGCGCGGGCCTATTTCCCGCTGGACCTGACCTTCCCGCGGCCCGAGGCCTTTGACGGCGAACTGGTCCACTGGGACCTGGGCGAGGTGTCGCTGTCGCGGCTGACCTCGGACCCCTTGCTGTACCGCCGGCTGCCCAGGCATTTCCGCGAACCGGGCCCCGAGGAATTCCTGGTCACCCTGCCGGCCAAGTCCGAGGTCCGCTTTGCGCAAGGCGGCAAGGAGGTGCGGGCGAACCCCGGCGCCTTCTTCATCGAACGCAGCCAGGAGCCTTACGAATTCAGCCATGCCGAACCCGCCGACCTCTGGGTGATGAAGCTGGGCAAGGAGATGCTGGGCGGCCGCATCCGCGCGCCCGACCGGTTCTGCTCGTTGCAGTTCGATGCGACGAACGGGGCGAACGGGCTGTTCGTCGACATGGTCCACCTGATCCCGCAGCGCTATGATGCGATGACCGAGGAAACCCGCGCCATCGTCGGCCGCCAGCTGGTCGACCTTCTGGCGCTGGCGATCCAGTCGGACGAACGGGTGCTGACCTCGGGCACCTCGACCGTGCGGATGGCGCATCTGGCGCGGATCGAGGCCTTCGTGCGCCGCAACATCGACGATCCCGATCTTGGCCCCGAAACCGTGGCGGCGGGCTGCGGCATCTCGCTGCGCTACCTGCACGAGTTGCTGCGGGATACCAACCAGACGTTGGGCCAGTGGATCCGCGATACCCGCCTGCAGGCGGCCCACGAAGACCTGAAGAACCCCGCCGACCGCCGCGCCATCGGCGAGATCGCCTATGCGCGCGGATTCACCGACCAGGCGCAGTTTTCCCGCGCCTTCCGCGCCCGCTTTGGCGTGACCCCCAGCGAGGTGCGGGGGCGCTGAAGGACCGCTCATCGTCGCACTTCGTGCGCTCTTCGCAGGACGCCCGCGAAGAGGAGCCGAAGGCGAACGATGAGCCGCCCCTTGCATCACCGCCCCAGATGGTCGCGGACGCGCTGCAGCGCCGCCTGCCGGTCGTGGCGTGCCGCCAGCGCCTGGTCCATCGTCACCTCGACGAACCGCGCCGGGCTGTGCGGCTGCAACTGCCCGATCAGGTCCATGTCGGCGCTGATCACGCAGCCCAGCATCATGTAGCCCCCGCCCGACACCGCATCGCGGTGCAGCACGATGGGTTCCGTCCCGCCGGGAACCTGAATGCTGCCATAGGGATAGCAGGCATCGACGATGTTCGACGGGTTCGACCCGGCGCCAAAGGGCTGTTCGCGCGGCACGAAGTCCAGCGCGGTGCCGCCCTTGAAGCGGTATCCGATCCGGTCCGCCTCGGGCGCGACCTTCCAGGTGTCGGCAAAGAACCGTTTGCCCGCCTCGGCGGTGATCCGGTGCCAGTAAAGCCCCGGCAGCATCCGCAACTCGGCCGGGGTGCCCGGGCCCCGCCGCAAGGCGGCCGGAACCGCCCCCTTGCCACCCTTGCCCGCGCCCACCGGCAGCGTATCGCCCGCCTTCAGCGCGCGCCCCTCATGGCCGCCCAGGGCGCCCAGCGTATAGGTCGACCGCGAGCCCAGCTTGACCGGCACGTCTATCCCGCCCGAGACCGCGACATAGGCCCGCGCGCCCGCCTTCAGGAAGCCGAACGACAGCCGGTCCCCGGCCTTGACCGGAAACGCCTCCCACCCTGGCCGCTCTTCGCCGTTCAGCTTGGGCGGCAGGTCGCCGCCGGTCACCGCCACCGTGGCGGGCGCGGTGAACTCCAGCTCCGGCCCCAGGAACACGGCTTCCAGCACTGCCGCGCCCTCATCGTTGCCGACCAGCATGTTGGCGGCGCGCAGCGCAAAGCGGTCCATCCCGCCCGAGATCGGGATGCCAAGGTGGTAGTATCCGGGGCGGCCCAGGTCCTGCACGGTGGTCGACAGGCCCGCAGAGATGACGTTAACGGCCATGGATCGCCTCCATCAGCTTGGCGTTGGTGCCGGCCATGTCCTTGTTGAACTCGGTCAGGCTGAAGGTCGCGGGGCGGATCACCGGCTCGTAGCGGTTCGCCTCGACCGCCTCGATCGCGGCGTCATATTCGTCGCGGGTCACCGGCTTCCACTTCACGATGTCGCCGGGGCGGAACAGGCACATCTCGTCGGTCAGGTACGAAACCTTCTGCGAGGGATCGTAGATCGGCATCGGCGTCACGCCGAACATCTGGTAGCCTCCCGCGCCGCGGACCGAGTAGATGCACGAGAAACAGCCGCCGTGGCCGATGGTCAGCTTGGGCGTATCCGTCCGCGGCCGCAGGTATTTCGGCACCTGCAACTGCCGCTTGCGTTCGACCATCTGGTACAGGAACGGCAGCCCGGCGACGAAGCCCACCATCGACACGAACCAGGGCTGGCTGGAATGCGCCTGGACGAAGTTTTCCACCGTGCCCAGGCCGTTGACCTCGGCGGCATATTCCAGGTCGGTCTTCGACGGGTCCTGGTGGCGCTCGCGGAACCGCATCAGGGTCTCGTGCGTCCAGGGGTCCTGGTACAGCACCGGGATCTCCATGATCCGGGTCTTCAGCGTGGCGTCCGACTTGGCCGCCGCCGCCTCCATCCCCTGCAACTCGCGCAGCAGGTCGCCGGGCTTGATGCGGTCGGGGTCGAACTTGACCTGAAAGCTGGCGTTGGCCGGGCAGATCTCGGTCACGCCCCTGATCCCCGCCGCGCGGACCGCATTGGTCATGCTGAGCGAGGTGAAAAAGGCCTCGAGCGACATGTCTTCGCTGACTTCTCCGAAGATGTGTTCGTCGCCGCCAAAACTGAATCGGATCGACATCGGTCCTCCCTCAGGGTTCAAGCTCCGGCACCAGCCGGGCGGAATGGGTGGAAAGCCAGCCTTCCAGCCAGCGGGTGTGAACGGCATTCCCTTGCACTGCCGGGTCGTCGGCCAGGGCCAGGAACAACGGCTTGGTGGTGCGCAACCCCTCGATGCGGGTTTCCTTCAGCGCCCTGACCAGCCGGGTGATCGCCGCCTCGCGGGTTTCGCCATGGACCACCAGCTTGGCCAGCAGCGAGTCGTAGAAGGGCGGCACCGTGTAGCCCGCATAAAGCATCGATTCGAACCGCACGCCCGGGCCGCCCGGCACCCGCAGGGCTGAAAC
>JAGPCN010000273.1 GCA_018058035.1 Fuscovulum sp. | reverse complement strand
GCTCTACACCAACCCGATGTCGCGCGGTCGCATCGCCCGGGTGATGCTGGAAGAGATCGGCGAACCCTATGAAACCGTCGTGCTGGACTACGGCGCCGCGATGAAGGCGCCGGACTATCTGGCGCTGAACCCGATGGGCAAGGTGCCGACCGTGGTGCATGACGGGCACGTCGTCACCGAATGCGCGGCGATCTGCACCTATCTGGCGATGGCCTTCCCCGAAAAGGGCCTGATGGCCAAGGACATTGCCACGTTCTTCCGCTGGATGTTCTTTGCGGCCGGGCCACTGGAACAGGCGGTGGTGAACACCTCGTTCGGGTGGAAACCCGCCACGCCGCAGGACAGGGGCCGCACCGGCTATGGCAGCCTGGAAAGCGTGACCCACGCCCTGTCCGGGCATCTGGAGGCGAACGACTACATCGCCGACAATCGCCTTACCGCCGCCGATGTCTATGTCGGCAGCCAGGTCGGCTGGGGCCTTCAGTTCAAGACCATTCCGGCCAACGACACGTTGCAGGCCTACTGGAACAGGATCAAGGACCGCCCCGCGCGGCTGGCGGCCGAGGCCAAGGACAACGCCCTGATGCCGAAGGCCGCGCCATGACCCCGCTCATGTCGGCCGAAGACCGCACCACCCTGCTGCCGCCCCTGGCCGAAACCGGCTGGGCCGCCGTGCCGGGCCGCGATGCCATCCGCAAGGTGTGGAAGTTCCGCAGCTTTTCCCAGGCCTGGGGGTTCATGTCGCGCGCCGCCCTTCAGGCCGAAAAGCTGAACCACCACCCCGAATGGCGCAACGTCTACAACGTCGTCGACGTCACCCTGACCACGCACGATTGCCATGGCCTCAGCCGCCTTGACATCGACCTGGCCCGCGCGATGGACCGCATCGCCCCGGAAACCGAGATCGCCCGCGACCATGGCGAGCCGATCACCTGCCTCTGCGAGGACCGGGCCAGCCGCAAGGCCTGACCCTGCCCTTGCTCTTTGACAAATACTCCGGGGGTGCGGGGGCTGGCCCCCGCTCCGCCCTTGGCCCTCAGATCTGCCGCAGCAAGGTCTCGCCCGCCGAAATCTCGCAGGCGCCGGGGCTTTCCTCAAGGTTCAGCACCTTGACCACGCCATCCTCGGCCAGCAGGGAATAGCGTTTCGACCGCGCATGAAAGCCGATCGCGGGCACGTCGAAATCCATGCCGATCGCCTTGGTGAAGGAGGCATCGCCATCGCCCAGCATGGTGATCCCCGCGGCCGTGGCGCCGGTCGCATCGCCCCAGGCCTTCATCACGAAGGGATCGTTCACCGACACGCAGATGATCTCGTCCACGCCCTTGGCGTCGAACTGGCCCTTGGTGCGGATGAAGCTGGGTACATGCGCCGAGGTGCAGGTGCCGGTATAGGCCCCCGGCAGGCCAAAGATCACCACCTTGCGGCCCGCCAGCCGCGCCGCCAGCGCCACCTGCTCCGGCCCCTTTTCGCCCATCGCCAGCAACGTCGCCTCGGGCAGTTTCGCCCCCACCGCAATCGTCATATTCGTCATCCTTTCCCGTGCATGCGTTGCACCCTGTGCATCTTGGGTTATAGGGTCCGCCGCAACAGATGCCAGAGGGGGATGCGCGATGCGGGTGGTGATCGTCGGGGCCGGACAGGCGGGGGCCGCGCTGGCGGCGAAACTGCGGGCCCTGGGGCACGACGGGCCGATCACCATGATCGGCGACGAACCCAGCCCCCCCTATCAGCGTCCGCCCCTGTCCAAGGCCTACCTGCTGGGCGAGATGGAGGAAGAGCGGCTCTGGCTGCGCGCGCCCGAATTCTACGCCGAGAACGCCATCGACCTGGTGCTGGGCCAGCCCGTCACCGCCATCGACCCGGCTGCGAAGACCGTCACCGCCGGCGGCAGCACCCTGGCCTACGACCACCTCTGCCTGACCACCGGCTCCACCCCCCGCCGCCTGCCGGCCGCCATCGGCGGTGACTTGCCCGGAGTCTACACTGTCCGCACCCTGGCCGATGTCGACGCGATGCGCGCCGAATTCGCCCCGGGCCGCCGCGCCATCATCGTCGGCGGCGGCTATATCGGGCTTGAGGCCGCCGCCGTCGCCTGCAAACTGGGCGTTGCGGCCACCGTTCTGGAAATGGCGCCCCGCATCCTGCAGCGCGTCGCAAGCCCGGAAACCAGCGCCCATGTCCGCGCCCTGCACCAGGCGCATGGCGTCACCATCCTGGAAGATACCGGCCTCGACCGCCTCATGGGCGACACCCGCGTCACTGCCGCACGCCTGAAGGACGGCCGCGACCTGCCGGCCGATTTCGTCATCGTCGGCGTCGGCATCACCCCCAATACCCACCTGGCCCAGGCCGCCGGCCTGACGCTGGACAACGGCATCGCCACCAACGAATTCGGCCAGACCTCGGACCCGGCGATCTGGTCGGCCGGCGATTGCGCCAGCTTCCCCCACCGGGGCGGCCGCATCCGCCTGGAATCCGTCGGCAACGCCATCGACCAGGCCGAAGTGGTGGCCGCCAACATCCTGGGCGCGAACCTACCCTATGAGGCAAAGCCCTGGTTCTGGTCCGACCAGTTCGACCTCAAGCTGCAGATCGCCGGCCTGAACACCGGCTACGACCACATCGCCACCCGCAAGGGCGAAGGCGAGGCGATTTCCTTCTGGTACTACGCCGGCGACCGGCTGCTGGCGGTCGACGCGATGAACGACCCGCGCGCCTACATGGTCGGCAAGCGGCTGATCGAAGGGGGCAAGTCGCCCGCGCCCGAGATCATCGCCAGCGCCCCCGACCTCAAGGCCCTGCTCAAGTGAGGATCATCGGCGGCCAGCGACGCGGCCTGCAACTGGCCGAGGTCGGGATGGGCGATCCGCAGGCCCACCTGCGCCCCACCTCCGACCGCGTCCGCGAGGCGGTCTTCAACCTCTTGACCAACAGCCTGGCGGAAAACCCCGTCCCCGGAGCCCGCGTGCTGGATCTTTTCGCCGGCACCGGCGCGCTCGGGCTCGAGGCGCTGTCGCGGGGCGCCGCCCGGGTGGCCTTCGTCGATGACGGCGCCGCCGCCCGCGCCCTTCTGCGCGCCAACATCGAAAAGATGCAGGCCATGGGCGTCACCGACGTCTGGCGCCGCGATGCCACCCGGCTTGGCCCCAACCGCGGCGCGCCCTACACGCTGGTCTTCCTTGACCCGCCCTATGGCAAGGGGCTGGGCGAGGCCGCCCTCGCCTCGGCCATCGAAGGCCACTGGCTTGCCCCCGGCGCCGTGATCGTCTGGGAGGAAGGCACCCCGCCCCTGCCGCCCGCAGGCTTCACCCTGCTCGACCAGCGCAGGTACGGCGACACCACCGTCACCCTGCTGAAGGCCCCGGCATGACCCCGCCCCCCGCCGCCGTGCTGTTCGACTGCGACGGCGTCATCGTCGACAGCGAAACCGCCACCTTCCGCCTGCTGATCGACGACCTCGCCGCCCACGGCCTGCCGCTGACGCTGCACCAGCTGGAAACCGACTATATCGGCGGCACCATCGAAACCGTCGCCGCCCGCGCCACCGCCGCCGGCGCGCGCCTGCCCGCCACCTGGGTCGACGACATCTACGCCCGCATGTACGCCATGCTGGCGCAAGGCACCCCCCTGATGCCCGGTATCCTGGCCGTTCTCGACGCGCTCGATGCCGCCGGCATCCCCTGCGCGGTCGCCTCCAACGGCACCCCGGAAAAGATGCAGATCACCCTTGGCCAGCACGGCCTGATTCCGCGCTTCCGCACCGTCCTCTCCGGCCAGGCCATCGGCCGCCCCAAGCCCGCGCCCGACCTCTACCTGATGGCCGCCCTGCACTGCGGCGCCAATCCCGCCGCCTGCGTGGTGATCGAGGACAGCCCCTCTGGCGCCCAGGCAGCCCTGGCCGCCCGCATCCCCGTCCTCGGCTTTGCCCCGCACGGCCCCGACGCACCGCCCGCCCGCGCCCTTGCCGGCCTGGGCGTGCCGCTCTTTCACCAAATGGCCGACCTGCCCGCCCTGCTCGGCCTGCCGCCCCTTCATTTCGGCTGAAATACCCCGGGGGGTCCGGGGGGCTGGCCCCCCGGCCGCCGGTGACGCCGCGTAGCGGATGACAGGGGGCGCGCGCTTCGTCATTCTCCCCGCGCCCCTAGGGAGACCGCGATGACCCACTACCCGCACCTTCTCGCCCCGCTGACCCTTGGCCCCAAGACCCTGCGCAACCGCAGCCTGATGGGGTCGATGCACACCGGGCTTGAGGAAACCGGCGACTGGGGCCGGGTCGCCGCCTTCTACGCTGCCCGCGCCCAGGGCGGCGCCGGGCTGATCGTCACCGGCGGCATGGCGCCCAACCCCGAAGGGGGCGTCTTTCCCGGCGCGGCAGGCCTCTACTCCGACCGCGACATCGCCAACCACGCCCGCGTCACCCAGGCCGTCCACGACCAGGGCGGCCTGATCGCGATGCAGATCCTGCACGCCGGCCGCTATGCCTATTCGAAGGACTGCGTCGCCCCCTCGGCCATCAAATCCCCGATCTCGCCCTTCCCGCCCCGGGAACTGGACGAAGACGGCATCGAAAAGCAGATCTCCGACATCGCCACCGCCGCCGCCCGCGCCATCCAGGCCGGCTATGACGGGGTCGAGGTGATGGGGTCCGAGGGCTATTTCCTGAACCAGTTCCTGGTCACCCATACCAACCGCCGCAGCGACCGCTGGGGTGGCGCCTATGAGAACCGCATGCGCCTGCCAGTCGAAACGGTCCGCAGGGTCCGCGCCGCGATGGGGCCGGAGGCCATCCTGATCTACCGGCTCTCACTGATCGACCTGGTGCCCGACGGATCGACCTGGGACGAGGTGGTCACCTTGGCCAAGGCGGTCCAGGCCGCCGGCGCCTCCCTCATCAACACCGGCATCGGCTGGCACGAGGCGCGCATCCCCACCATCGCCACCAGCGTTCCCCGGGCGGCCTTTGCCCACCTGACCGCCCGCCTGCGACCGCAGGTCTCCATCCCCGTCATCACCAGCAATCGCATCAACACCCCCGAAGTCGCCGAACGCCTGCTGGCCGAGGGCATGGCCGACATGGTCTCGATGGCGCGGCCCTGGCTGGCGGATGCCGACTTCATCGCCAAGGCCGCCGCCGGCCGCGCCCGCGATATCGCCCCCTGCATCGCCTGCAACCAGGCCTGCCTCGACCACACCTTCTCGGGCAAGCTGACAAGCTGCCTGGTGAACCCGCGCGCGGCCCACGAATCCGAACTGACACTGGCCCCCGCACCCAGCCCGAAACGCATTGCCGTGGTCGGCGCCGGCCCCGCCGGGATGGCTGCCGCCATCACCGCCGCAGGGCGCGGCCACCAGGTCACCCTTTTCGAGGCATCGGGCCGCCCCGGCGGCCAATTGCATCTGGCCGCCACCATCCCCGGCAAAGAGG
>JAGPCN010000272.1 GCA_018058035.1 Fuscovulum sp. | reverse complement strand
CGGCGACCCCTACCGGATCGACACGCTGTTCCTCTACATGGCGAACATGTCGTGGAATTCCAGCATGAACTCCGCCCGCGTGATGGAGATGCTGACCGAACAGCGCGACGGCGAGTATGTGATCCCGCGGATCATCTATTCCGACGCCTATGCCTCCGAGATGGTGGCCTATGCCGACCTGATCCTGCCCGACACGACCTATCTGGAGCGGCACGACTGCATTTCGCTCTTGGACCGGCCGATTTCCGAACCAGACGCGGCGGGCGACGCGATCCGCTGGCCGGTGCTGGAGCCGGACCGCGAGGTGCGCTGCTTCCAGTCGGTGCTGCTGGACCTGGGCGCGCGGTTGGGCTTGCCGGGGATGGTGAACGAGGACGGCAGCGCCAAGTTCAAGGACTATGCCGACTACATCGTCAACCATCAGCGGCGGCCCGGTGTCGGCCCGCTGATGGGCTTTCGCGGCGACGGCACGGCCGAAGGGAGGGGCGCACCCAACCCCGACCAGATGCAGCGCTACATCCAGAATGGCGCCTTCTATCAGGCGCATATCCCCGAAGAGGCGGCCTTCTACAAACCCTGGAACGCCGCCTATCAGGACTGGGCGGTGAAGCTGGGGCTTTACGAAACGCCGCAGCCCTATCTCTTCAGCCTTTGGTCCGAACCGATGCGCCGGTTCCAGCTGGCCGCCGAAGGCTATGGCCCCCGGCAGCCACCCGACCACCTGCGCGAACGGTTGAAGCAGGCGATGCACCCGCTGCCGGTCTGGTACGCCCCCTATGGCGACGAGGATGCGGCCTTTGGCTACCCGGTCCACGCCCTGACCCAGCGGCCGATGGACATGTACCACTCCTGGGGCAGTCAGAACGCCTGGCTGCGGCAGATCAAGGGGCGGAACTATTTGTATCTGCCGACGGCGATCTGGCAGGCGCAGGGGTTCAGCGACGGAGACTGGGCGCGGGTGTCGTCGCGTGCGGGCACCATCGTGGTGCCGGTGGCACATATGGCTGCGCTGAACGACAACACCGTCTGGACCTGGAACGCCATCGGCAAGCGCAAGGGGGCCTGGGCGCTGGCGCCCGAGGCCCCCGAGGCGACGACTGGGTTCCTCTTGAACCACCTGATCTCGGAACTCTTGCCGGACAAGGGCGCGCGGCTGTCGAATTCGGACCCGGTGACGGGGCAGGCGGCCTGGTTCGACCAGCGGGTGAGGGTCGAAAGGGTGGCGGCGGCCGACCATCCGCGCGGGACCGCGGAGCCATCCTTTGCGCACCTGCCGGACGTGCCGCGCGCGGGCGGCGGCAGGCACAATTCTTCGACGAAGAATTGGATTGCGAATTTTCGTCGAAAATTCGTGACTTCGGTGGAGGACAAGCGATGACTGCCTTGCCCGGCGACACCGCCAGGCGTCTGGGCCTGGTGATCGACCTTGACACCTGCGTCGGCTGCCAGGCCTGCGTCACCGCCTGCAAGGGCTGGAACGACCAGGGTATCGGCCTGTCCGACCAGGACCCCTATGGCGCCGCTCCCTCGGGCACCTTCCTGAACCGGGTGCATTCCTACCAGGTCCAGCCGCCCGAGCCCGAGGCCGCCGCCGTGGTGGTGAACTTCCCCCGCTCCTGCCTGCATTGCGCGGATGCTCCCTGCGTCACCGTCTGCCCCACGGGGGCCAGCTACAAGCGGGCCGAGGACGGCATCGTGCTGGTGAACGAGGACGCCTGCATCGGCTGCGGCCTCTGCGCCTGGGCTTGCCCCTATGGGGCACGGGAACTCGACCCCGCGCAGGGGGTGATGAAGAAATGCACCCTCTGCGTCGACCGCATCCATAGCGAAACGCTTCCCCAGGAAGACCGCGAGCCCGCCTGCGTCCGTACCTGTCCTACCGGCGCGCGCCACTTCGGCGACCTTGCCGACCCCGGCAGCGCGGTGTCGCGGTTGGTGGCCGACCGCGGCGGCTATGACCTGATGCCCGACATGGGAACGAAACCCACCAACAAGTACCTGCCGCCGCGCAAGAAGGGCCAGGCCCAGGCCAGCCCGCTGGCGCCGCTCTTGGACATCAAGGCCACCGGCATTGCCGGCTGGCTGGACCGGATGCTGGGAAAGATCTGACATGCACCCCGCACCTTCGGTGATCCTGTTTTCCACCCTCTCGGGTCTGGGTTTCGGCTTCCTGGCCTTCCTGGGCTGGGGGGCGCTGCTGCCTTCGGGCTGGGCGGCCTTCTTCCTCTGGGGCCTTGGCTACGGGCTGGCGGTCGCGGGCCTTCTGGCCGCGACCTTCCACCTGGGCAACCCGAAGAACGCGGTGAAGGCGTTTTCGCAGTGGCGCACCAGCTGGCTTTCCCGCGAGGCCTTGGCCTCGGTCGCGACGCTGGTCCTGCTGGCGCCGGTGGCGCTGTCGGACTGGTTGGGTCTCGGCTTGCCGCGCGCCTTCGGCTGGATCGGCGGCAGCCTCGCGCTGGTGACGGTCTTCACCACCGCGATGATCTACACCCAGATCCGGGCGGTTCCGCGCTGGAACCTTTGGCTGACGCCGGTGATGTTCCTGTCCTTTGCGCTGGCGGGTGGGGCGATGCTGGCCGCGCAACGCTGGGCGCCGCTGGCGCTGTTGGCCGTGGGCGCGGTGCTGCTGGCGCTGTGGCGGGTGGGCGACGGGGCCTTCGCGCGCGCCGGCCAGACTCTGGGCACCGCGACCGGGCTGGACCGGCTGGGCCGCCCGGCGCTGTTCGACCCCGCGCATACCGCCGGCAACTACCTGCTGCGCGAGATGATCTACGTCGTCGGGCGCAAGCACGCGCGCCGGCTGCGAGTGATCGCACTGCTGCTGGCCGCGGCGCTGCCCGCGCTGGTCCTGCTGCTGCCGTTCGGCCCCTTCGGCATTGCGCTGGCGGCGGTGCTGCACCTGACGGGCGCGCTGGCCGCGCGCTGGCTGTTCTTTGCCGAGGCCGAGCATGTGGTGGGCCTTTACTACGGCCGCCGGGGCTGAGACAACGCCTCCATGCTGACCTGTTTCAAGGCCTATGACATCCGCGGCCGTCTGGGAGACGAGCTGAACGAGGACATCGCCCGCCGCATCGGCCGCGCCTTCGCGCCGGTGCTGGGGGCGCGCCGGGTGGTGGTCGGGCGCGACTGCCGCGCCTCCTCCGCCGCGCTGATGGGGGCCTGCGTCGAGGGGCTGGTGGCCTCGGGCGCCGAGGTGCTGGACCTGGGCCTTTGCGGCACCGAAGAGATGTACCACGCCGTCACCCATTTCGGCGCCGACGGGGGGATCGAGGTCACGGCCTCGCACAACCCGATGGACTGGAACGGGATGAAGATGGTGCGGGCAGGCTCGGCCCCGCTGGACGCGGCGGGGGGGCTGGCGGCGATCCGGGCGATGGCGGAAAGCGGAGCCTTACCCGTGGCCGCGGCGCCGGGCCGGGTGGTGGCCGCGACCGGCGCGCGGGCGGCCTATGTGGCCACGGTGGCGGGCTTCGTCGACGCCGCCGCGCTGCGGCCGCTGCATGTGCTGGTGAACTGCGGCAATGGCGCAGCGGGGCCGACCTTCGACGCGCTTGCGGCCGAGCTGGTCGCGCGCGGCGCGCCGCTGCGATTCACCCGGCTGTTCCACGATCCCGACGGCAGCTTTCCGAACGGCATCCCCAACCCGCTTCTGCCCGAGAACCAGCCGGTCACGGCCGAGGCCGTGCGCGCGACGGGCGCCGATCTCGGCGTGGCCTTCGATGGCGACTTCGACCGCTGCTTCCTTTTTGACGAGACCGGCGCCTTCGTGCCGGGCGAATATGTCGTGGCCCTGCTGGCCGCGGCCTTCCTGCAGAAGGAACCGGGGGCAACCATCGTGCATGACCCGCGGGTCGTGCGGGTAACACAGGACGCGGTGGCGCAAGGCGGGGGAATTGCCGTGCAGGCGCGGACGGGTCACGCCTTCCTCAAGGCCGCGATGCGCGAGACCGGCGCGGTCTACGGCGGCGAGATGAGCGCGCACCACTATTTCCGCGACTTCATGGCCTGCGATTCGGGGATGATCCCCTGGCTTCTGGTCACCGAGCTGATGGGCCGCACCGGCCGCCCGCTCTCGGCCCTTGTCGGGCGAATGCGGACGGGGTTTCCCTCGTCGGGCGAGATCAACTTCCGCGTTCCCGACCCCGCGGCCACGGTCGCCCGGATCGAGGCGGCGCTGGCCCCCGAGGCCGCGGCCGTCGACCGCACCGACGGCCTGTCGCTGGACTTCGGCCCTTGGCGGATGAACCTGCGCGCGTCGAACACCGAGCCGCTTCTGCGGCTGAACGTCGAGGCGAGCGGAGATGCCGGCCTGGTGGCCGCGGGCGTCGCTCGTCTTCGGGCCCTGATCGGCGCCGCCTGATCCAGCGGTAAAGAAATTGCGCGGCTGCCGCCGCAAGCCTTTTGGGTGTGGGTGGTGTTGTGCCCTGTGGCCGATGGCGCCTGACGATGGGCGCTGCCCCTCGAGCTCCCCGGAGTATTTGTCAAAGAGCAATACAAGGAGAAACGTTCGCCTCAGGCTTGCTCTTTGGCAAATACTCCCAAGGGGGCTGCCATTGGTGCGCCATTGGTCCAAGCACCAATGGCGGCGGGCAGGATGCCCCCATCAGCCGAGGAGGAGGCGACTGCCGACGACGAGAGGAAAGACTTCGCCGTCAGGCGGCCGTTGCTTCACCCGCCGGCGGGGGCAGGGGCCGCCGGCGTGCAGACGGTCGTCAGGTCGTTGTAGCGCGCCACGATCCAGCCGGGCGCATCGGTCGGGATCGCCCCGTCGATCGAGCCGGCAAAGTTCTCGAAGATGTTCGCGGTGCGCGAGTTGTCGATCATCGGGATCGACTGGCTGGACAAAGCGCGGTCGTAGACGATGAAGGCGATGGCGATCAGCAGGACGCCGCGGGCGACGCCGAACAGGAAGCCGAGGGCCTGGTCCACGCCCCCCAGGGCCGAACGCTGCACCACGCTGGCGAAAAGCGGCGTGAAGAGCGCCGCCACGATCAGCCCGATCGCGAAGACCCCGGCGAAGGCCGCGATCACCGACAACTCGCAGCTGTCCGAGAGGAACTCGCCCACCACCGGCAGTTCCTTGACGATGGGCGTGACCGAAGGCGCGAAGAGGAAGGCGACGACCGCCGCCCCGATCCAGCCGACGATCGCCATCAACTCGCGCACGAAGCCGCGCGAATAGGCCAGGATCGCCGACAGGATGATGATCAGCGCCGCCCCGCCGTCGACCGCGGTAAAATTCTCCATCGTCCACTCCTGCGGCTGTCAGCCGGCTCCGAACATCTCGCCCGTGAAGGCCGCAAGGTCGGCCATCTCGCGCAGCCGCAGTCCGCCGACGCCCCCGAGGCGAGAGCGGGCAGGCACGGTCGCCTGTGTGAAACCAAGTTTCGCCGCCTCTTTCAACCTGTTTTCGGTCTGCCCGACCGGAC
>JAGPCN010000271.1 GCA_018058035.1 Fuscovulum sp. | reverse complement strand
GGCGCTGACCGGCTTTCTGAAGGCAATCGGCCATGACTGACATCCTGCTTGTCCACGGCTCTTGCCACGGCGCCTGGTGCTGGCACCGGCTGATCCCGGCGCTGGCGGCCCACGGCCTGACCGCCCGCGCCCTCGACCTGCCCGCCCATGGCGCCGATCCCACCCCGGCCGCACAGGCCACGCTGAGGACCTATGCCGAAGCCATCCTCGCCGCCCTGACCGGCCCCACCCTGCTGGTCGGCCATTCCGCCGGCGGCTATGCGATCACCGCCGCCGCCGAGACCGCCCCCAACCGGATCCAGGGCCTGGCCTACCTTTGCGCCTATGCCCCGGCCTCGGGCCAGTCGCTGGCCGACATGCGCCGCGCCGGACCGCGCCAGCCGCTGGCCCCCCACATTCGCCGTACCCCGGACGGCGCGGCCTTCACCATCGCCGCCGACCAGGTCGACGCGCTGTTCTACCACGACTGCCCGCCCGAAGACCGCGCCCTGGCCGCCCGCGCGCTTTGCCCCGAGCCGATCGCCCCGCAGGAAACCCCGCTGACCCTGACCGCGGCCTCGCAATCCCTGCCCCGCTTCTACATCCGTTGCACCGACGACCGCACCATCCCGCCCGAATACCAGGCGGTCATGGAACGAAGCGTCCCGCCAGAGAACCGCTTCACCCTGCCGACCTCGCATTCCCCTTTCTTCGCCGCCCCCGAGGCCACCGCCCGCCTGATCGCCGAAATCCACGCCCGGCTGGCCGCATAGCCCATTTGCGGCACCTTCCGTCGCAAAAGACCACTCGCCGCGCCGGAATCCCCCTAGTCTTGCTCTTTGAGAAATACTCCACGGGGGTCCGGGGGTGTGAAACCCCCGGCCGTGTCCGACCGAAGGATAAGCCATGAAACTGCAGGACCTCGAAATCTTCGTCGTCGCGCCCCCTGCCCCCGGCTGGGGCGGCCGCTACTGGATCTTCCCGAAACTCACCACCTCCGACGGCCTTGTCGGCTATGGCGAATGCTACGCCTCCACCGTCGGCCCGACGGCCATGAAGGCGGTCATCGAAGACGTCTTCGACCGCCACATGCGCGGCCAGTCGCCCGAGGATATCGAGCTGATGTACCGCCGCGTCTACTCCAGCGGCTTCACCCAACGCCCCGACCCCACCGTCATGGGCGCTTTCGCCGGCCTCGAAATCGCCTGCTGGGACATCCTGGGCAAGGCCCGCAACCGCCCGGTCTGGGCGCTTCTGGGCGGGCGGATGAACGACCGCGTGCGCAGCTATACCTACCTCTACCCCGAGACCGGCCAGGACCACGCCGAATTCTGGGTCAACCCCGACTGGCAGGCCGAAGCGGCCGCCAAGGCCGTGGCGCAGGGCTTCACCGCGGTAAAATTCGACCCGGCCGGCCCCTACACCATCCGCGGCGGGCACGAACCGGCGATGTCCGACATCTCGCGCTCGGTAGCCTTCTGCCGCGCGATCCGCGAAGCCGTGGGCGACCGCGCCGACCTCCTCTTCGGCACCCACGGCCAGTTCACCACCCCCGGCGCGATCCGGCTGGGGCGCGAACTGGAACCCTTCAACCCGCTCTGGTACGAAGAGCCGATCCCGCCCGACAACCTGCTGGAATTCGCCGAGGTCGCGCGCCACGTCCGAATTCCGCTGGCCACGGGCGAGAGGCTGACCACCAAGACGGAATTCGGCACGCTCCTGCGCGCCGGCGGGGTCAAGATCCTGCAACCCGCGCTTGGCCGCCTGGGCGGGATCTGGGAGGCCAAGAAGCTGGCCGCCATCGCCGAGATCTACAACGCCGAAATGGCCCCGCACCTTTACGCAGGCCCCGTGGAATGGGCCGCGAACATCCACCTGTCGGTGTCGATCCCCAACCTCCTGATCGCCGAAACCATCCAGACCGGCGGCGCTTTCCACCTGGCGCTGATCCGCAACACGCTGAAGTGGGAAGACGGCTACATCCTGCCGCCCGAAGGCCCGGGCCTGGGCATCGACTTCGACGAAGACCTCGCCCGCGCGCACCCCTACACCGGCACCGGCCTGCACCTGCAGATGCAAGAGGCGCCTTGCGACTACCGCCACGGCAACCGCTTTGAAGGCGGGGCGCCGTCCAAGGCCGGAACTTAACCAGACGGAAACGCACCGGCAGGCAGGATGGCCGCAAAGGGGGGCCCATGCTGTCGACAAACCTATCCATCCGCGTGACCCAGCTTGTTGCCCAGACCGGCCCGGCTGGGGCCACGGCCAGTGTTGTAACCGCAACCTCCGGCACCGACGCGCCCAAACCCGGCGCCGAGACGCTGCTCAAGGCCTACCGGGCCGAAGTGGGCACTGACGCGGACCAGAACGCCGCCCTGAAAGACCGCACCAAGGCCGCCGAAAAGGCCATGGCCGAGGCGCGCAAATCCTCGGATGCCGAGGTGCTGCGGCAGGTCGACCGGATGAACCGCTACCTCAAGGCCCTGAAAAAGCTGGGCGTCGACCCCACGCTGCGGCCCAATATCCTGACCATTTCCCATGGCAAGGACGGCCTGGGCGTGCAGGCCACCCGCGGCGATGACCGGCTGGCCATTTCGGCCGACACTGTGGCGCAGGTCGACACCGGCGGCGGCAACGACGCGCTGACCCTGCAGGCAGACCGGGTCGGCACCGTGACCACCGACCGCGCCGATTCGCGGGGCGACCGCGATATCGACCGCGAAGCGCAGGGCAACGACGCCATCGCCATTGCCGCCCGGATCGTGCAATCGGTCGACATGGGCGGCGGCAATGACGTGCTGGCGGCTCAGGCGCAGATGATTGCCGCCGATCTGGGCGCCGGCGATGATGTGGCCAGCATCTGGGCCGACATCACGCTGGGCCTTGCGGGCGGCGCGGGCAAGGACGTGATCGCGCTGCAAACCCGCCTTGGCGGCACCGCCGCGCGCACGCTGACCGAAACCGCCGACGGCACGCCTGTCTCGGCGACACAGGCCGCGGCAACGCTTTACGCCGACACCGCCACCCGGCTGGCCGCCGTTGCAGCCAACGTGGCCGATGTGGACGGCGGTTCGGGCGATGACGTGATCTCGGTCGCGGGCGCCCAGATGATCGGGGTCGCGGGCGGCGCGGGCAACGATCTGATCGCGGTCGAGGGCCGGACCGTCGCCCTGCACTATGGCAAGGGCGATGGGGCCGATGTGGTGCAGATCGGCGCCGGCACGGATGTGCTGGTGCAACTGGCCGCGCGTCCCGATGGCGGGTCCGACCCGGGCGACTACACCGTCACCCTTGATGGCGATCGCATGACCTTGCGCTTTGCCTCGGGCTCCATCGAATTCACGGGCGTCCATCAGGCCGGGACCATCGCGGTCGCGCGCGGCTTTGCCGCCCCCAAGATCCTGTCGGCGCCTCCGGCGACCCTCAGGCTGGTGCTGTAGGGTGGCGCGGATGGCGATCCCGGGAGGACTCGAACCCCCGACCCGCTGCTTAGAAGGCAGCTGCTCTATCCAGCTGAGCTACGGGACCGTGCGGCCTTTCTAGCCAAGCACCTTCGTCATGAAAACCGAATTCGGATCGTCCCGATAGCCCTCGAACGGTGGGCATTCCGTGAACCCCGCCCGCGCGTACAGCGCGCGCGCCGCAACAAAGGTGGGCTGCACGCCGGTTTCCAGGCTTAGCCGGGCAAAGCCGTCCTGCGCCGCCCGGGTCACCAGATGGTCCAGCATCGCCCTCGACAGGCCGCGGCCGCGGTCCTCGGCCAGGACATGCATCGACTTGATCTCGGCATGGGTCGCGTCGATCCGCTTGAAGGCGCCCATCGCCACCGGCCGCACGTCGTCGCGCATCACGAAGAACCGGATGCCCGGCGCCGCCAGCGCGCCCCGGTCCATCATGTGGATCGATTCGGGCGGCGTGTCGGCGTGCATGTCGGCGGTGTGCCGGTCGAACAGCAGCGACAGGTCCGGCGTCAGCGGGTGCTCCTCCGCAATGACGATGGTCATCAATGCGTCCAGGCGCCCTTGCGGTCGGTCGCGAAATTCTCGCCATAGCCGCGGGCGCGGATGTTGGCGCGGCGCGCCTTCGGCTCTTCGACCACGGCGTCGATGCCCTTGGCGGCGGCATATGCCACAGCGGCCTCGCGGCTGTCAAAGCGCAAGCGAACTTGCGTCTGGGTGTCGGAAGACGAGGTCCAGCCCATCAGCGGATCGACCTCGCGCGCGCTGGCCGGGGTGAACTCCAGCAGCCACTGGTGCGTCTTGGCCGTTCCCGACTGCATAGCGGTCTTGGCGGGCAGATAGATGCGGGCGCGCATGGAAACCTCCGGTCGTCTGGCGGTGTTCTGGCGGATCGGAGGGGAAAGCGCAAGCGGCACATGCGCGTGCGTGGTGGCTGTCGCGGGGTGGGAAGGGCTGTCGGTCGGTTGCGGGGAGTGTGGGTGGGGTGTGGGTGGCAACCGACCGACAGCTTAGTGTGCTGCTTGCCCGATCACCATGCACAAGGCCGGTCGTCTTTTCAACCGAAAGATGAGGGTTTGAGCCGCTTTTTCCCTAAAATTGAGCGATCCTGGTTAACCGCGCCTTAACTCTCGTTCAACCGGAGGATGAGATAGCGGTTGTAGGTCCGAAAGGCCTCGGCGGTGCGGCTGCGGTCGGTCAGCCGGCGCGTCAGGTTGTGGCGGCGCTTTTCGTTGACGAACAGCCCGGGCGCCCGCGACACCCACCACCACAGCCGCGGCTTTTTCGCCCCCATCTCTTCCTGCACCCGCGACAGGCCCAGGCCCAGCACGTTGAAGAACCCCTGCTCCAGGTCGATCGAGGGCGCGACGCTGTCGGTGATGTCCTCGTCATGCGACACGGTCACCGGCTGCGCTGCCAGCATGTCGCGGAACGCAGCCAGCCGATGCCCGCCGCCCGGCTGCGGCCCCTGCAGGTCGCGGCCCTTGTAGGCCTCGGTCCGGAAGCAGTCGGCGATCAGAATGGTGCCGCCGGGTGCCAGCAGCGGCAGGCAACGCGGCAGCCCCTGATCCAGCGGAATATACTGGAAACTTTCGGAAAACAGGCACAGGTCAAAGGGCCCCTGCCCCGCGAAATCCTGAAACGTGCATTCGTGAACCACCGCCTGCGGCGCATTCGCCCGGCAGCGCGCGGCCAGATAGGCCGAAGGCACCACGATCTCGACGCTATGGCCCAGGGCCAGCAGCTTCTTCGCCGTCTCGCCGGCCCCCCCGCCGATGTCGAGGATGCGCAGGCGCCCCGGCGGCAGCAGCGCGAACAGCTTTTCGGTATAGGCATCCTGGGCGCGGCGCAGGTTGCCCGCCGCTACCTCCAGCCCGTCCCACAGGCCATAATGCAGGTTCTCGGCCCCGGTCAGCCAGCGGATCAGCGCCAGCCCGGTATCCAGGCCGATGGCCCGCGTGTCGATCTTCTGTCCCATGCCGCCCGCCCTAGCGCATTGC